>QKGY01000041.1 GCA_003250235.1 Desulfuromonadaceae bacterium | reverse complement strand
GTGGTTTTTGCTGCTGGAAACACGGGGACGAGCGGCGATATCAGCCCGGCGAATTACCCGGAGTCCCTGGCCGTCGGAAGCGTAGACAGCCATCTGTCCCTTTCCGATTTCAGTGCCGTCGGACCTTCCGCCTGTGACGGGACGATTTATCCGGAACTGGTTGCGCCTGGAGAACTCATTAAAACGGCAACCATTGATGCGGCAGCTCCCTATGCCTATTATGCGGGGACGTCGTTTTCAACCCCTCATGTGGCCGGGGTGATGGCCTTGCTGCTCGATGCCTATCCAAACCTGTCTGTCTCGGAGCTTGAGTCGGCCTTAAAGGCATCCGCCACCGATTTGGGGGACTCCGGGCCCGACAATTTATACGGATACGGACTGGTCAATGCCTTGGCTGCCTATACCCAGATCAATGTTCCACCCAGCGCGGCGCAGCTCAGAGCCCCTGACAACGGGGTTGTTCTTTCTGGGACGGCTGTGGATTTCGAGTGGGCGCGTGGAACCGATGCCAATGGCGATGTTTTGACGGAAACCCTTGTCTATGCCGATAACCCAGACTTTCTGTCGAAGACCTCCATCGATACGTCGAACGTCGAATCCACTCCCCTTCTGCTCGGTCTCGGTCTATTCTTTGGAGCCATAGTTCCAATGAAAAGAAAGCATGGCAGAAAGATGATCTTCCTTTTTGTTTTAATGGCGACCGGTCTCTTCCTTTATGCCTGCGGAGGCGGTGGCGGGTCCTCTGACAATCCTGCGACTCCTCTTCAGATTGTGAATTATCGGGTGGAGGGCTTAGACCCTGGTACATACTACTGGAAAGTCGTGACGGAGGATACCCACGGTGCCATGAGCGAAAGCGAGGTCTGGACTTTCACCCTCCAATAACGGTAATGTTGCTGGACCCTTTCCCCTTTGAGTTGCTCATGACACTTTTACGTTCCGTTAACAACCAGCATGGTCTCACCCTGATGACCGTTCTTTTCATGGTGACGGTAGTGGGTCTTGTTGCCGGGATCACCGGAGCCAGTTGGAAGACGTTGATGCAACAAACGCGGGAAGAAGAGCTTCTCTGGCGCGGCGATCAATATCGCAAGGCTATTGGCAGCTATTACCGGTATGCAGCCGGACAGGGGCAAGGCCAAGGGGGGTATCCAAACACTCTCGAAGATCTGCTAAAAGATCCCCGCAGCCCCCAGGCTGTCAGACATATCCGCCACCTCTATCCCGATCCTATGACGGGCATGGAGTGGGTTCTGATCAAAGACCCCGGCGGGAGAATCACCGGGGTACGAAGCAGCAGCGACCTCGAACCGTTTAAAAAAGACAATTTTTCCGAGGCGGATAAGAAATTCAAAGGCGCCAAGAAATACAGTGCGTGGGAGTTCGTCTACGCGTCAACAAACGTTTCTGCTGTTAAATCTTCCAGCGGAACAACCACCGGCGGAACGACCTCAAGTGATACAACCTCCGGCGATACGACCTCCAGTGGAAGCACATCACGAGGTCATTATCTGGAGGTCCCAACCGGAGGGTATTGAGGGGGGGCAACAAAATAGGATCATAAAAAAAGCGGCCCGAGCAGGCCGCTTTTTTTATTTGAATAGGGGAATTCTGCTCTCAGGGTTCTTCGGAAAAGATCTGGGCACTGAAGATATAGATCTCCGTGTCTTCCGCCTTGGCCGCTTCTGGGGGCAGCCCGGCTTTGATGCAGGTCTGCTTCAGGAACGTGTCGCGATCCCAACCATGCTCTGTCGCGACCTGAGGAAGGAGCACGCCCCTGTAGTATCCTTTCTCCAGGTAGATCCCGTGCTTGCCGACTTCGATCTCCGAGAGATCCTCAATCTTTCGCAGCGGAGAAAGGACGGAAATCTCCAGAGAGAAATTTTCGAGATCTTTCTCTCCCATGGGATAGAAACGGGGGTCCTTGGTTGCCGAGGCAATGGAGATTTCGGCCACTTCACGGAACAGGGGGAGCTCCGACTGAAAATTGCCGATACATCCCCGTAGCTTCCCCTGCTGTTTGATCGTGACGAAACATCCGTTTCGCAGGTTGAGGGATTTTTCCTCTCGGGGTTCGACATAGGTCTGGCCTGTTCGGATGTGTGCCTCTATCGCCTTGCGGGCAATGGAGAGCAGGACTTGCTTCTCTGTTGAACTGAGTTCTTTTTCCACATAACCTCCGACAGGCCGATTAAATGATTGGGGTTAGAAGACGGCGACAATATAGTCGCTCTCCCCGTTTTTTTCAACCCCTCAATACCGGGATTGTGAAGGTCAGATCACCGGTGCCGAGTTCCTGCTTTCAATGCGATTGACCACACAGTAGATGCCGCCCTCTTTGATTCCGGGTTTAAAGCAGCCATTACACGAGATGCAGGTGGCTCTATGGCTGTTATCCCGACGCCAGTGGTTTACCAGGTCCGGTTCGCGGATGAAGGGTCTGCTGAGGGCAAAGAGGTCGGCGCTTCCTTCCCAGAGAAGACGCTGCATGACGGCACAGGATCGCAGTCCTCCGACGACCATGACTGGAATATGCAGATTTTTTTTGATCATATGGGCAAAAGAAGCATTGTACCCTTCGGTCTCCTCCGAATCGATCTTCTGGCGTACAGGGGACTTGTCGCCGGAAGCCGACGTCCCTGAACTGATCTCAATGGCGTCCATCCCCGCTTCCTGCAGCTTCAGGGCTGTGCTCAGCGCTTCATCCATGGCAAATCCCCCAGGGAGATTGTCCGAAGCGGTCAGTTTGATGGTGACAGGGTAATCCGTACCGACAGCCTTACGCACGGCCGCATAGACGTCCAGGAGAAACCGCATCCGGTTATCCAGGCTGCCTCCGTATAAGTCCTGACGCTGATTCATCAAGGGAGAGAGGAACTGGTTGATCAGGTACCCATGGGCCCCATGCAGTTGAATGCCATCAAATCCGGCATCCCTGGCTCTTCTGGCTGACTCGGAAAAAGCCTCGATGACAGCACGGATATCCCCCTGAGTCATTTCCCGAGGTGTCTCCCCATAACTTGGAAAGGCAATGGCAGACGGGGCGATGGGGGTCGTCCCAATCACCTTGCTGCTGGTCTGTCCGCCGGCATGAACGAGCTGGCAGAACACCAGCCCTCCTTCCTGATGTACGGCGTTCGTAAGCTCGCGAAGGGATGGAATCAATGTGTCGTCGTGAAGTCCCATTTTCCCCGGCAACTGTTTGCCGTCTTTGCTCACGAAGGAATAGCCGGAGATAATCAGGCCTACGCCTTCTTTGGCAAGACGCCGGTAACAGTGGATGAGGCGATCTGTTGGGGCGCCTTGCTGATCGCACATCCCTTCCCAGGTAGCGCTGCGCACAAAACGGTTGGGCAAAGAGATCCGGCCCAGGGCAACCGGATCAAAGAGAGAACGGGGCATGAGAGATCTCCTTTCTATTTGGCATGTTTCCTGACTTTTGCTCAGGCTTGTTGTGACGGTAATGGCTTTGAATTGCCGCGGTTGGTGATCCGATATCTGCCGGGGTGTCAGCCGATGCCGGGTGAAAGTGCCGCGGATTGTTGTAGAGTGGATACAGGTCGCGCAGTTCCTTCACGCTATGGCGATTATTAGCATGGAGGGAATGAAATTCCAAATATTCCTGCTAGAGTATCAGGCTGTTTTAACGGTTTCCCCCTGTCGGACTTTTATTGAATCCTCATTTGGATATATAATTCGTATTGTTTATTGATTCGTATGTTGAAGAATCGGGCGTTACATTGTAACTGCCTAATTACAAAGGAGATATGATCATGAAAAGAATCGTCCGGGTTTTAGTGTTTGGATTGGTTGTTGTTTCCCTGGCGTCGTTGACGGCATGCAGTGGTAAACATAAGCTGGTGGCCGGAGCCCCAGAATGGGTCAACAAGGGCAGTGGCGCTTTTGACGATGAGGGCGACCGTGTATTCTACGGTGTCGGCGGTATTACCGGGATTTCAAGTCAGACTCTGGCTGTGCAGACCGCCGACCAAAGAGCCCGGGCCGATATTGCCAAACAGCTCGATACGTATGTTGCCAACCTGTACCGTGATTATCAGACATCAACCGCGGCCACCATGGGCCAGCAGGAAGCGCAGGCTCAGCATGTGGAGCAAAGCCTGAAAACCTTCACCCAGGTATCGGTCAAAGGGGCGAAAGTCGTGGATCATTGGAAGGACCCCGAGACCAACACGATTTACTCTCTGGTTCGCCTGGACCTTGACGGTGTCAAAGCGACCCTGGAACAGATGAAGGAAATGGACCCTTCTTTAAGGGGGTTTGTGCAATCCAACGCCGAAAAGGCCTTTGATGAAATTCGCCGCGAAGAGCAGGGGAGATAGGAAAGGATGCGTAACATGCGTTTATTTTATGTTCTGTTGATCGTTGTGATGCTGTCTGTAACCGGATGCGGGACACGCGTGACCCGGATGGATGTCGAGGAAGTCAAAGATATCTCCGGCCGCTGGAACGACACCGACAGCCGCCTTGTTGCTGACGCCATGATCCAGGATTGCCTCAACGGCCCCTGGCTGACCCAGTTTATGACCCGGGCCGGCAAGAAGCCGGACGTTATTGTCGGTCAGATCCGTAACCGCTCTTCCGAGCATATCAGCACGGAAACGTTCACCAAGGATCTTGAAAGGGCCCTGATCAATTCGGGAAGAGCCAACTTCGTAGCGTCGGCCGAAGAGCGTGAGGGGGTTAGGGAAGAGCGCCTCGATCAGGATATCAACGCCTCGCCAGAGACGCGAAAAGCTCCCGGAATGGAAGCCGGAGCCGATTTCATGTTGATTGGTTCAATTAATTCGATTGTCGACCGGGAGGGCAAAGAAAAAGTGGTTTTCTACCAGGTCAATATGGAGCTGATTGATATGGTGGATAACCGCAAGGTCTGGCTGGGCGACAAGAAGATCAAGAAATTTGTAGAAAGATCCACATTCAAGTTCTGATATCCCGGGTTGAGGTGTAGATGACTGGAGATATCAGGGCGATCGAGAGACGAGGTCGCTGCCTGCTGCGCCTGTTGGTCTGTGTTCTTGTTCTTTCCGGCTGTACCAGCTACCAGAAGGCTCTCGACCGGTGCTACGCCCTGTCGTCTTGTGGCGAATACAGCGGGGCTCTGGACGCGCTCGAAACATCGAGTCTGGCCAAAAGCGACAAAAACCGTCTGCTCTACCTTATGGAAAAGGGGCTTCTCCTTCATCTGGGGGGGGAGTATGCGCAGAGCAATGAGGTCCTTGAAGAGGCGGATCTCCTGGCTGAGCAGCTTTTTACCCGCAGTGTCTCTGAAGAGACTCTGAGTTTCGTGACCAATGACAACCTGATCGCTTACGCCGGTGCCGACTACGAAGACGTCTATATCAACTACTACAAGGCGCTCAATTATATAAACCTTGGGGATATGGAAGGGGCCCGTGTCGAGTGCCGCCGCATCGATGAGAAACTCAATTACCTGGCCGACACTTTCGGCAGTGCGGACACCTTCAAGGAAAGCGCCTTTCTTCGGCTTTTTATGGGGCTTACCTTTGAGGCTTCCGGGGATGACAATAACGCCTTCATCGCGTATCGCAACAGTCTCGAGGCCTATCGCGATACCCAGGAACGGTACGGGGTGAAGGCTCCCGATCTTCTCTGGCAACGATTAATAATCACGGCCAGGCGATCCGGATTGTTGGAAGAGTGCCGGACGTATCAGGAGCAGGCCGAGGCTCTGGAGATTGATCCACCCGATGGACGACCCATTGTTGCGGTTATCGTCGGATACGGGCTTGCACCGGTGAAAAAAGAGGTATTTTCCCTTGTTCCCACGGATCATGGTTTTCCGGTCAAACTCGCTTTGCCCGAATTTGTTTCCAGGCCCTTGCCTGAGCCGGGATTTGACGTGTCGACCGATGGGGAATCCTGGCATCCCTTTGTCCTCGTTGAAAATGTGGATAAAGTCGCCCGCATGAGCCTCGAAGATAAAAAGGGCCGGGTATTGGCCAAGGCCATTGCCCGCGCAGTGGCCAAACAGGTAGCGGCCAGAAAAGTTGAGAAGGAAAACGGTCCTTTGGCCGGATTGGCGATGCAGGTCGCTGCACTGATCACGGAACGCGCTGACCTGCGGACTTGGTCCGTGCTTCCCGCGCAAATACGCTTGAGCGTGTTGCCGGAAGACAGGGAGCGATCCGAGATTTTTTTCCGTAACGGTCAAACCATGAAAACCTATGTGGCATTGCCTGAGGATGCCCCTGTAAGGTTTGTTATACTGAGGATTTTGTAAGTAGAGGTGCCGGGGCGATGCTCTCGGTTGGTTGCGGCACGCATAGACGTTTGAAGGAGGGATTCCTTATGAAAATAATGGTAAGAATGATCGGGTTGCTGACGGTTTTGGTGCTGGCCTCATGCGGTGCGCCGAAGCCGCCGGAATGGACTCTGGGTAAAAGTGTGCAATACCCGGAACAGGCTTATCTCCTTGGAGTAGGGATGGGGACGACTCAGGCGCAGGCCGAGGATCGGGCCCGGGCGGAAATTTCCAAGATTTTTACGGTGGAAATTCATTCGAAGGAAATTGCCAGCGAATCGGAGTGGCTGAACAAGGCCGGCAATGTGGCGGGAACCGAATATCGCCAGGCGGTTGCCTCTGAGTTGACGGCAACCAGTGACAAGATCCTCTCGGGGGTACGTATTGCGGAGCTCTGGAAAGACGAGAAGACGGGGGCTTTCCATGCCCTGGCGGTTCTGGAGCGCATGAGGACCGGCACGGGCCTCAGGGCGGACGTGAATGAAGCGGACCAGGTCGCGGTCGAAGAAGTCCGCCAGGCTGAAGCGGCTCCTACGAAATTCAGAGCGCTCGGCCATTATCTGTCTGCTCTCCAGGCGCTGGACGCACGCAAAGCCCTGGCTTCTGACCTGCGGATTGTGGACCCGTCCGGGTGGGTGGCCGAAGCGCCCTATAGTGCCGCTGTGATCGGTGGCAAGGCCGATGCCGTCGCAGGTTCCATTCACGTGGGGATTGATTTGCAGAATGATCCGAATGGCATCGTCCGTGGCGCCGTGATCCAGGCCCTCACCGGGCAGGGCATTCAGCTTGCCCCGTCTTTCGCCGGCGACGTCCGTCTGCAGGGCCGGATTGAATTGGAACAGTACAAAACCACCACCGATCCCTGGCAGTGGTCGGTTGCGTCGGCTCAGGTGGAGTTTCTTGAGCCCGACGACAAGATCCTGGACTCTCTACGGGTAAGCGTTCGGGAAGGCTCCCGCATCCCGTCCCGGTCTGAGACTCTGGCCATGGAAAAACTGGGGGAGAAGCTGGCTCAGAGTCTGCTGGAGCGTCTGGTGGGACTCGGGCACCGGTAGGAAACAGCGGAAATTAGTTCAAAGATACCTGCTGACGGCATATAAAAAAGAAGCCAGCCTCACCCTCGAGTCAGGGGAAGCTGGCTTCTTTTTTACCTTGTCACTGCAGCGGCGAAACGTCACCTGTCCGACAGCTTCAAAGATTGTACCCGCCGGTTGGTCATTGTTGACTTACAAAGGATGTTTGCTGAGATTAGCTTCTGATTACTGGTTAACGGCAATCTTTTGCTCAGACTCGCGAACGATGATGGTCTTCTCGCCGTTGCGAATCCACAGCAGGCCGCAATCGCCGCATTCCTGCAGATTCTTGGCGAATCCGTCGGGATGGGAATTCAGCTCAACATGCTTGGTACTTTTGCAAACGGGGCACTCCATCTTGTTTCTCCTTCAAGTGTGTTATCTGTGTTTTTTTACCAAAGTTATCTTCATTATAGGCAATTTGAGATTTAATGCAAGTGTAAAATGTCAAAAAGTCATTTTAAAACAATATGTTAGGATGTTGTTTGTTTTGCGGTGCATACCATTTGTTTATATGAGATCTGGAAGTTGTATTTAGTGGCTTTGAAAATAAGTACAACCGCATGGAAATAAAAGGGAATATCAGAAATAAACCGGTATTTCACTAGGTTTTGGGGTTTTCTTTTGGGGATGTGAATGAGAGGCATCTTTTAACGCAAAGAGCCCCGCAGTGCAGGGCTCTTTGCGTTAAATGGAGCTGTTTTCTGAGAGATTATTTGTTTTTCTTTTCCTGTTTTTTGCGCTCGTTGGCATCCAGATATTTTTTGCGCAGGCGGATGGATTTCGGCGTCACTTCCACCAGTTCATCATCATCGATGTACTCAAGGGCCTGCTCCAGCGTAAGGATGCGCGCAGGGGTCAGCCGGATCGCCTCGTCGCTGCCCGAAGCGCGAACGTTGGTGAGTTTTTTGCCTTTGCAGGCATTGATGACCAGGTCGTTTTCCTTGGCGTGCTGTCCGACGATCATCCCTTCGTAGACATTGATGCCCGGGCCCACAAAAAGAATGCCCCGCTCCTGAAGGCCGAACAGGGAATACCCGACGGTTTCACCGGCTTCCATGGAGATAAGGACGCCGTTCTTGCGACCGGTTATCGGACCTTTGTAGGGCGCGTATTCATGGAAGGTGTGATTCATGACGCCCGTTCCCCGGGTGTCTGTCAGAAATTCCGTGCGGAAACCGATGAGGCCGCGGGCCGGAATGATGAATTCCAGACGGTTGACCCCTTCCATCGGGTGCATGGAAACCATTTCGGCTTTGCGGGTGCCGAGTTTTTCGATAACCGTTCCCTGGTGTTCTTCGGGTACATCGATGACCAGGTATTCCATCGGCTCGCAGCGGACCCCGTCAATGTCCCGGAAAATAACCTCCGGCTTCGAAACGGAAAGCTCAAATCCTTCACGGCGCATGTTCTCAATGAGAATAGACAGGTGCAGTTCGCCCCGGCCAGAAACCTTGAACGTGTCGGTGTTGTCGGTATCTTCGACGCGTAGCGAAACATTGGTGCGCAGTTCACGCATCAGGCGCTCACGGATGTTGCGCGACGTGACGAATTTGCCTTCCTGTCCCGCAAACGGGGAATCATTGACGATAAAGTTCATCGAGAGGGTCGGTTCGTCAATGGCGACATAGGGTAGGGCGATGGGGTTGGTGGCATCGGCGAAGGTTTCCCCGATGCCGATTTCGTCAAAACCGGCAATCGTGACGATGTCGCCTGCCGATGCGGATTCCAGTTCCACCTGCTTGAGCCCTTCGTAGCCGAGCAGTTTACTGACGCGCCCCCGGGTGATTTTCCCTTCGCGGTTGATGGCAGCAATGGTGCTTCCCGCCTTGACCTTGCCGTTGAAGATCTTCCCGGTCGCAATACGACCGATATAGTCGTTGTAATCAATGTTGGTGACGAGCATCTGAAACGGTGCGTCGGGATCGGCCTCCGGCGCCGAAACCCGCTCGGCAATCATCTGGAACAGAGGCTCAAGATTGTCGGACTTGTCCTCGAGTTCGCGCATGGCATAGCCGTTTTTGGCGCTGGCATAGACGATGGGGAAATCGAGCTGCTTGTCGTCGGCGTTGAGTTCGCAGAAGAGGTCGAAAACCATGTTGACGACTTCTTCGGGTCGGGCTCCGGGACGGTCGATCTTGTTGATGACCACGATAGGCTTCAGCCCCAGGTCGAGAGATTTCTTCAGAACGAAACGGGTCTGGGGCATGGGGCCGTCAAATGCGTCGACCAGAAGCAGAACCGAGTCAACCATTTTGAGAACCCGCTCCACCTCACCGCCGAAATCGGCATGGCCCGGGGTGTCGACGATATTGATCTTCAACCCGCCGTGATGAATGGAGAGGTTTTTGGACAAAATCGTGATGCCGCGTTCCTTCTCCAGGTCATTGCTGTCCATGACCCTTTCGGTAATGACCTGATTTTCACGAAACACCCCACCCCGGATTGCTTGAGCATGGCATCCACCAGGGTGGTTTTGCCGTGGTCAACGTGGGCGATTATGGCGATATTGCGAATTTTTTCCGGCATATACTCTCTGCTGCTCCTCTAATGAAATCCCTGTTTTTTCTTTTTGTGTCATGGTCGCAAAACCTTCCAACTATAAGGATTATTTTTGCTGAAATCCACTAAAAAATTATTTTGCCGCTCTGGGGGCCAATTGGGTTGACGTTGGGGGTATGGCCGAGATCCTTGCGTAATGGGCTCAACCGCTTTAATATGGGTTATTACGATTCGCGCACAGGAGGCATTTCAGGATATGAGAAATCGTCATTTATCTTGGGTTCTCGTCTTGGCAGGGATTCTTCTCTTCGTGTCCGGCTGCGCAGTGAATCCCGTTACGGGTAAAAAGGAACTGTCGCTGTTCCAGGTTTCTACGGAAGAAGAAGTGGCCATCGGCAAAAAAACCTTTCCCCAGGCCGTTCAGCAGATGGGCGGTGAATACCAGGACCCGGCTCTTGCTGCTTATGTCAACGAGGTGGGAACCCGGCTGGCCCGCTACGGCGAACGACCGGAATTGCCCTACGAGTTCAAGATCGTCAATGATTCCTCCCCCAACGCCTTTGCTCTTCCCGGAGGGTATATTGCCATCAGTCGCGGACTATTGGCTGATCTGGAGAACGAGGCTCAGCTTGCGGCTGTGCTGGGGCATGAGATCGGGCATGTGACCGCCCGCCACTCGGTTCAGGGGATGCAGCGAGGCAGCCTTCTTAATCTGGGGCTCACCGTGCTCTCCGGGGTTACGGGGGACGCCGCTTATGGTCCCGCCGCTCAGCAGGCCGGGCAACTGGCCGCTTCGCTGTTGGATAATTCCTACAGCCGCGACCAGGAGAGTGAGTCCGACCGTTTGGGGATCGACTATATGGTACGTGCCGGGTACAACCCTCTAGGCAGCGTGCAACTTCAGGAGTTCTTTTACCGCCAGATTGAGGGAGGGGCCGAACCGGTCTGGCTCAACGGCTTGTTTCGAACCCACCCGTTCTCGAAAGAGAGGATGCTCGCCAACCAGGATTATGTGCGCTCCCATTATTCCGCCACCCTGCAGGCTAGCGACTTCACCTTTCGCGAGGAACCGTTCCTGAAGGCAACAGCAGCGCTGAGGGCCAAAAAGCATGCCTATGCCCTGTATGACGAGGCCCAGAAACTGGAAGCCCAGAACAATGTCGCCGCCGCCATAGATACCTACCTCAAGGCTGTGGACGAGGCGCCGAAGGACTATCTCCTCTATACCGGACTGGGTTTGGCTTCTCTGCGGATGGGGGATGTTGTTCCGGCCCGACGGTATTTGCAGAAAGCCGTAGAGCTCAACGGAAACTATTTTCAGTCTCGCCTGGGTCTGGGATACGCGTATCTGCAAAAGAACGAAAATCCGCTGGCTGTCAAGGAACTCGAGCGGTCCATGGAACTGATGCCCGGACTCGAAGGCGCCTACCTGCTGGCTGAGGCCTATGAAAAAACGAGCCAACCGGTCAAGGCTCTCGATCTGTACAAGGCGGTGGCTCAGGCCGACTCGCAAGGCAAACTGGGACAGGCGGCAGCCGCCAAAGTCAAAGCTCTGGAGGGGCCGTAGTGAACTGGGAGTCTGTGCTGGATGAGGGAGAAGTGCTGCGCTGGCAGGGCAGACCCGCGCCGCGTTGCTATACGTTCCGAAACTGGCGCCACAGCCTGTTCGGCCTCTTTCTGACTCTTTTTTCCGCCTACTGGCAGAGTACGGGGTTGAAAATGGCGGAGGAATACCAGTTGGTATTTCTCGCGCTTTTACCCACGCCGCTGCTCCTGGTCGGGCTGTATCTGGCAATAGGCCATCTGGTTCTGGCCCGGCTGGAGTGGGAGCGGGTTTTCTTTGCCGTGACGGACCGCAGGATTCTGCTGCAGAAGGGGTTGTTCCGGCGGCAGGTCCGCGCCTTGGCTCTGGATGATCTGACGTACATGACGATCCGGCCTCTGGGAGAAACGCTTGGGAGTTTGCGCATGGAGGGGGGCCGTCCTGAGAACAGACTCGTGTTTTCCTGTCTCGAACATCCCAGGATAGTCGCCGACCTGCTCGAACCTGTTATCCGCAGCCGCTGACCGCCTCCGGGGGGGATTTCCGCTTTTCTGATGTGGGAATACCTTTTTCTTCCCCGCGGATTATCGTTTGACTTTTCCCCGTGCCATTGATTACCATTTCGGCCACAAATCACCACAGGGGACATGAGTTAAGTGTACATGGAAAAAAGATTTTACCTGGAAACCTTCGGCTGTCAGATGAATGT
>QKGY01000274.1 GCA_003250235.1 Desulfuromonadaceae bacterium | reverse complement strand
ATCCAGGTTGCGGCGTTCGGCCCAAAACCGGACATAGTCGGTTTCGATATCGGCAGTGAGCGCTTCTTGAAAAAGGCGAACCATGATGTCGTCGCGCCAGGGATGAAAATTCAGATAGCCCTGCTGCGCCGCCAAACCGAATGCCTCTTTCAGCCATTGATGCGCTTCGCCCTGCCGGTCGTTCTCCAGAGCGCAATACGCCGCCATCGAGTGAAATATGCACTGAAAGTAGTGCATGCCCCGACTCGCGGCAAGACCGCGTTGCAGCACCTCGGCAGCACGCTCCGCTTGACCGGACTGCTGGAGTGCCAATAACAGGCTGGCCAGGCTGAAACAAATCGAAACGGAGCATCCGCTGCGTTGTGCCGTATCAAACGCCATGTCCGCCAGGGCAAGGGCTCGCGTTTCATCCCCTTCGCACAGGCTGAGATCACCGGTCAGGTGAAAAAGGAAGGAGTGATCGAGCAGGGCCGAGCCAAATCGCCCGTCGTCAAGCCCAGGGTGACGCCTTGCCCGAACAGGCGTAAATCCAGCAGATGAATGCCGCTCGATGCGATCAAAGCGCGGCCGGTCTCCATCGTTTCCAGGCACTGTTCCCGCTCCAACACGATCCATTCTAAAACGGAGCGTGTGGCGAGCCACACCAGGGACTGCAGGGGAGAAACCTTACCGGTACGCAGTTCCGCATCGAGAAACCCCTTCATGGCTCTGGCCGTCGGCAGATGCCCGACAAGGGTGTGATAAAAAACGAGATCGCTGCCCGCCAGAATACGAAATCCGCTGTCCGGACTGGCCAAAACAAGCTTCCGCAGCTTTTCGCTCCAGCCGGGAAGATCGTCTCGAAACGGTTGTCGCCAGGTCAGCGCCTTGACAATCCCCTGAACCATCAGGGCTTCGATTTCGGGGGATGGATATTGCGGATAGCGCGTGCAAAGCTGATCGAAGCGATCGATCCATTCATCGAGCTTTTGATATTCACTCCAGCCCACGACGATGGCATACACGGCCATTGCCCAGCAAGCCATGCACCCCAGGGCATCGTCCCGTTCTTCAAAAAGGGCGAAGGCCCTGGAAAACTCGTGCAGGGCGTCCGTCGGATTCATGGCCATCTTAGCGCAGCCGGTCCAATAGCTGAGCCAGGGGTCGGACATACGTCGCTCACCAGGAAGCACGGCCAGCCACTGACCAAGGGTCTGAAAACGCCCCTGCTGCAACATGGTCTCGGCCTCTCCATAAATCAGAGAGATCAAGGGATCCCAGGAATTCGCTCTGATCAACAGCTCCGCGGCGGTCTCGACCTGGCCATCGGCAAGCAGCAACTCTGCCGCCAAGACCCGCATGCGGGTCAAATTTTTCGGATCCGTATCCGCAACAAAACGGGTCTGGAGAAATTTTCGGAACAGGGGGTGAAAACGGTAGACATCCGGGGCGGTGGCTATGCGGAAGGTAAAATAGTTTTTTTTCACCAGGGTTCGGAGGATGTCGCCCGCATCCTTTCGCCCGGTAAGTTTTTCGGCCAGCCCCGCCCCAACGCTCGGCAGTTCAGCACAGGCCATAAGAAAAACCCGTGTGTCCTCGCCCAGACGATCGAAAATTTCACTGGCAAAATAGTGAAACAGCAACTCCGTCCGGTCCGTTGAAAATTCCTGCGCTGACGCAGAATCGCCGGACTTTTCCGCAAACAACAACAGACCGGCAAGCCAGCCATGGGTCAGGTCATACGCCCGTGTCATGACCTCGGAGGCGATCTCGTCCTGATGTAACCAGGTAAGAAACGAGCGACTCTCCTCTGCAGTGAGCCGGAGATCCTCCCACGTCAGATGGGCCAGTGTTTGATTGAGGCGCTCACGAGCCAAAACGGGGTACGGCTCTTCGCGACTGACGATCAAAAGCGTCGAATTCTTGGGCAACGTGGCGATGACCGCCTCGATCAGAGGGCCGAAAAGCGCTTCCCCCGGCCCCTCCTGAAGATCATCGAAAACAACCACCAGGCCGTTGTCAAAATTGGCAAAAAAGTCGGTAAAAAAATTGCGGCTGAAGACCTTCAAATTCAGCAGGTATTCAGGGGCAAAGGGGGGGAGCGTTTTTTTGCCAGAACCAAATTGCTGGGCAAAGAGGCTCAGGTAGTGAAAAAAGGATGCCGGATCCTGATCACCCCGATCGACCAGATACCAGAGAAGCGGTCTGCGATCCGTGACGAGAAAGTTTCTCACCAGGGAGGTCTTGCCGGCGCCTCCGGGTGCGCTGATCCATATTTTTCTGGTTGAACTCAGATAGTAGGCGAGTTTTTCTTCAAGCGACGGTCGCTGGAAAAAGTGGCCGGGCTCGGGGGGGGTAAACTTGGCCGTCAGGGATGCGTACGAGAATTTGTGTTGAGCATCGAATCCTGTCATCGCAACTCTCCCGAACAGTTCCAGATCAACGGATCAAACCAATGGGAACGAACATGGCCGAGAAGAGTAAGACCGGTATTGGCCAAAACAAATTAAGTTTAATTTTCAGCGGGTTATCTCAAACAAACAATGTTTCTATTAATTGTATTTATCGTATATTCAGAAACCCGTCAATAACAACCTTTAAAAACTCGAAAACCACGCAAAAATAAACACCGATTACTCAGTAAACAATTCTTTTTGCGTTTCCCCGTCCGAAAACTACGTCAATCACCATTCCCCGCCACGCTTCCGATAGCCACGATTCCGGGCGAGAGAGAAAATCCGGTGACACGCTGCCATCGGTTGAGCCGGCACGCAATGCTATACCACAGAAGACACGGGTATCGCTATCGGAGAATCCCTGATTTCAGCTGTCATGCCCCCGGGTAAATCCATGGCTTGAAATGCTCGGCGTTTGCAGTTCCACGCCGGAGCTCATTTTCCCAGAAACCAAAAAACGGGTCTCGATTCGCATGTCAATTTTTAAGGTTCTGAGTTGACAGGGATTGCTCAAAGAACCACAGCCTTGTTCTGGCACAGCATAACCTGTCCCTTCGGACAGGTTATGCCACACGCCGGCAAGTGCTAACCTGCGAGCATATCGGTCTTCGTCAGGACGGTTTCAAGGTCTGCGATCCATGGCGAAGCAACG
>QKGY01000060.1 GCA_003250235.1 Desulfuromonadaceae bacterium | reverse complement strand
CCCCCTGTTTGTTTCCGATACGACGCCAGGCCAACGGCCTGGCGTGCTTTTTTAGGAGCATTCACGAATGATCCGGGATGAACAGCGGCCGATGCTCCGCTTTCTCATCGTTCAGAGTACGGCTTCGGTGGTCGGGCTGCAGGGCTGGATGATCCTGTTCAACAACTTCGCGGTCGAGGTGGCCGGGCTGGATGGCCGTCAGGTCGGTGTTATCGGATCGGTGCGCGAAGTACCTGGTTTTCTGGCGCTTCTGGCCGTCTTCGTCCTTCTGGTGATTCGTGAACACCGACTGTCGGCCCTCTCGGTGGTGGTGCTCGGTATCGGGGTGGGGGCCACGGGATTGTTGCCCACCTATGGAGGGCTGATCCTGACCACGCTGGTCATGAGCTTCGGGTTTCACTATTACGAGACGACCAATCAGTCTCTGACTCTTCAGTATTTCAGCACGGCCGCCTCTCCCCACGTGTTCGGCCGGCTGCGCAGTCTGGCGGCGGCTACCAGTATCCTGGTGGGGCTGTTGATTTTCATCATGGGACAGGCCCTGAGCTATCGGACCATGTTTCTGGTCATCGGCGTGCTGGTGACCGCGGCCGGCGTGTGGGGGTTTTTCCAGGATCCGACCCACAGAGACGTCGAACCTCAGCACCGCCGCATGATCGTCCGTCGCAAATACGCGCTCTTTTATTTTCTGACCTTCATGGCCGGAGCGCGTCGGCAGATCTTTATCGCTTTCTCCGTTTTTCTGCTGGTCAAGGTCTTCGCTTTCTCCGTCACCGAGATCACCCTGCTGTTCGTGGTGAACAATGCCGTCAATTATTTTCTCAGCCCGGCCATCGGCCGAGCCATCGTTCGCTACGGGGAGCGCAAGGTCCTTTCCCTGGAATACGCCGGACTGATCCTGGTCTTTATCCTGTATGCCACCACCGATTCACGCTGGGTGGTGACCTTGATGTATATTCTGGATCATATCCTCTTCAATTTCGCCATGGCGATCCGTACGTATTTCCAAAAGGTCGCCGATCCCAAAGACATCGCGCCGAGTATGGCCGTGGGATTCACCATCAATCATATTGCCGCGGTGGTGATGCCGGCCATCGGAGGGGCGCTGTGGATGGTGGATTACCGCATTCCCTTTTTCGCCGGGGCGCTGATGAGCCTGATCTCCCTTTTGGCGGTACAGCGTATCCCTGATTTTTCGCAGGCCTGAGCTGGGGAGAAGAAACGATGCGGAATGGGGAAATCCGAAAAATTTTAAGTGCCTACCAAAAGCTGCTGCAAGGTGTGGATGGTTGGTTTAACGCCGCGACCGCTTCTTCTCCGGGAATGGTCCAGTGCGGCAAAGGGTGCGCGCAGTGCTGTCGGGGGCTGTTTGATATCACCCTGCTCGATGCCTGGCTGTTGAAGGATGCGTTTGAGCGTCTTCCAGCCGATTGCCGTCGGCAGGCCCTGCCAAAGGCTCAGAGCCGAATGGCGGAGCTTGAAAGCCGCTGGCCGGATTTCGCTCTCCCCTATATCCTCAACCGTCTTCCGCATGAGGAGTGGACGGAGATGCCGGAAGACGATCCGACCCCCTGCCCTCTGCTGGACGCGGATGGGAACTGCCTGGTTTATGAGGCCAGACCCATGACCTGCCGGCTGCACGGTTTGCCGCATGTGGACATCAGCGGAGAGGTCTTTTCCGATCAGTGGTGCACCATGAATTTTATCGGGGAGGATCCGATGGCAAGGAGAGAACTGCGAGGACATTTTCGCAGCACGTTCCTCCATCAGTTACTGCTGATGAGGGAGATGACAGGGCACCTTGTCGGATTCCCGGTTCATGAGGTGGATACCTTTATTCCCGCTGCCCTGCTGGTGGATTATGCTTCTTGCGACTGGAAATCGCTGGGGTTGAGACCTTTTGAGGAAAAAGCCAACGAGGTTTAGTCGGACCGGTCCGGCCAGTCGTCAAAATCGAGAACGGGACAGCCGTCGACCAGCAGGGTCATGGAAGGGACGTTCCGTGTCCGGTTGAAGCGGATGCGCAGTTCCTGGTTGCACCAGTAGGTCGAAAAAGGGAATTCCGGATCGCTTGTCGGCTCCCAGCGCTGGACCTGCTTGAGGGTTTTAAGCCATTTGGTTTCGGCGGACATGGAACCTCCTGGAATGTGAAGATATCCGTTAGACGTATGAATCCGAAAAGGGTTTACGAAAAAAATAGCGGGTTGCTCGAAGAGGGATTTGCGTTACGAAACAACACCCGGTTCCGGAGGTTCCTGCAGTGAAAACAATGACTCTTCCCCCTGGCGGAAACGACCAGAAAACCTTGCGGCAGGGAGTTTTTCTCGGCTTGGCGGCTTATCTTTTCTGGGGATTTTTCCCTGTGTATTTCAAGGCGGTCGCGCATGTGACCCCTCTCGAAGTTCTGGCCCATCGGGTGTTCTGGTCCATGCTGCTGCTGTTGGGACTGCTGGTCTGGTCAGGGCAGTGGCCTGCCGCCCGAAAAGTCTGGCAGGATTCCCGCACGTTGTGGCTGCTCTGCTGTTCGACGATCCTGATCGCCGTGAACTGGTTCGTGTTTATCTATGCCGTCGGCAAAGGGGAGGTGCTGCAGTCGAGCCTGGGCTATTTTATCA
>QKGY01000400.1 GCA_003250235.1 Desulfuromonadaceae bacterium | reverse complement strand
TCCCTGGGCTGCCTGCTCACATTGAAAACAAAACATGGGGTCCTCCTCTTTTCGGGTGATGGGTTGACTCATTGATTCGTTGCGGGCTGAAGTCGCACCGGGAAAGGTTTTAAACCTATATCAGATATTTCCCGTTGTGCATCTTGCCTCAAGCCCGGAATCCTTACGTTCGGTGATGTCCGGCGATGGTGTGACGATACGCCGGCCGGAAAACAAAAACTTTGACCGAAGTCAAATTTGCCGATTTTTTTAAATTTCCGTCTTTTTGACCTGCGTCATGTTTTTCGTCAGCCGTTGGCGATAACCTGTGATCACCTTCAGGAAAGGAGCACGGCATGAAGCTCAACAACAATCTTGGCGATCAACAGATACGAACGGTGATTGAAGCGCATCCCCGCATCGGGGAGATCCTGGCGAAATACGATATCGGCTGCGTCACCTGCGGCGTGGGCATCTGCCTGCTCAAGGATGTGGTCAGCATCCATGCCCTCGGTGACGAGGCGGAGCAAAAAATCGAACAGGAAATCAACGCCTATCTGGATGGACAATAACGCGACAACGCGAAAAATGAAGGAGATACCCTCATGAAAAATCTGGCTTGTGGATGCCCCGGTTCCCAGGTAAGAACCCTTGAGAAAAATCAGGCGTGTGACTCTGAGGCCGCCGGCCGCGTCGAATCGCAGCTGCGCCAATGGCCGACCCAGCTGACCCTCGTCCCCCCCACGGCCCCCTGGCTGCAGAACGCTCATTTGCTGGTGGCGGCGGATTGCGTCCCCTTTGCCTATGGAGACTTCCATCGGGATTTCATCAAGGACAAGGTGCTGGTCAATGCCTGCCCCAAACTCGACGATTGCGAACCCTACGTGGAGAAGCTGACGCAGATCTTCGCCCGCAACACCATCGCCTCGATCACCGTCACCATCATGGAAGTCCCCTGCTGCCGCGGCATGGTCATGGTGGTGAAGCAGGCCCTCGAGGCTTCGGGCAAGGATATCCCGCTGGAGGTGGTCGTCATCGGCGTGGATGGCGAGAGGAGGAGCTGATCATGACGAACGTGACTCAGGTAATGGTCGAGGAGCATCAGCTGATCCTGCGCATGATCGCTCTACTGGAGAAGAATACGGAGCAGCTGGAGGCGGGCCGCTTTCGCGACTGGCAGTTCTATTTGGATGCGGTCCGTTTCATCCGCAACTTTGCCGACCGCTTCCATCACGCCAAGGAGGAGGACATCCTTTTCGAGGCGCTGGTGAAGAACGGCATGCCGAAGGACAATTCCCCGGTGGCGGCCATGCGCATGGCCCATGATCAGGGGCGGGCGTTTGTCCGCGCCATGGAAGAGGCCGCCCAGAAGGCCCAGGCCGGCGAGCTCGGCCAGATTCCCGTGATCGCCGAGAATGCCCGGGGGTATGCCCGGTTGCTGCGCGACCACATCGACAAGGAAGACCACATCCTCTACCCCCTGGCCGAGAAGGTGCTCCCCGAAGAGGTCCGTCCCGCCATGGTGGAGGGGTATCGGCAGGCGGAGGCGGCTGCCGCCGCCGGGCTGGAGGATCATTATCGCCGTATGGTGGAAAACTACGAGGCCCGCCAGGCCGCCTAGGGAAAGGACCCTCTGATGAGACTGGATCGCTGGGCACTGGTGCTGATCTTCGTTTTGCTGACGGGGAGCACGGCCTTTGCCGAAACCGCCATCACCTGCCACTGCTTCAAGGATCGCAGCTATGATCCGCAGCAGCCCGAGAAGGTCGCCGATTATCTGCTGGCCACCACGCAGAATTCCTTTTTCGCCGAGGTGTTCGGCATCAAGAAATTTGAAGTGGTCAAGTCCCGCATGAGCGGCACCTCAGCCGAGGATTTATGGCTGGCCTATTATCTGGCGGGAAGAGGCGGCATCGAGCCGGAGGCCCTGCTCAATGCCAGGGCCCTGGACGGTTCCTGGGCCGTGGTGGTGAATAAGCTCGATCTGCCCACGCAGAACCTCGGAGAGGAACTGCGCACGGCGCTGGCCTTGCCGTCGCGGATGAAGCCGCCGTGTATTTTCTCAAGGCCGACCCCGCGGCGATCAGGGCGCTTCGCAGCCGCAAGGCGACCACCCAGGAAGTCCTGCTCAGCGTCTTTCTCGCTCGCCAGCTTCAGCGCCCGGCAAACGATCTCTTTGCCGAGGTGAAGGGACAAAAAACCAGCTGGGGAGCGCTGGTGGCCTCGCTGGGGATCACCCCCGAGCAGATCGAGCCGACCCTCGCAAAAATGATGAAATAAGAATCGGAGCAGGCGCCGTCAGCGGTTGCGGCCCTTGGCGGGTATGCTACATTCTTGGCAGGACCAACCCCGTTTACGGGAGGTTCCCAGGAGGCCGCCATGCCATTCGTCCTGCCGTCTTATACGCCCCCGGATTTTTCTTCCCCCGCGTTGCGCAACGCCCCGCTGGCCGAATTCCGACCGGTCGAAATCCCGGGGGTGGCACCGCAGACCTTCCACGCCACCTCGGTCTATCCGGAATATTTCCAGGTGGCTCCGCGGCGGTGGATCCTGCTGCGCGAGTCGCGCATGGACTGCGTGGTGGTGCGGGAGGGAGAGGATGCCCTGAGCGTGAAGGAGTTCCGGCGCCTCGAACCGGGGGACCGTGTCGCCTGCGGCCGCGGCGAACGGGGGGAAGAGGGGATCTATGTGCACGAAACCGGTTTCGAGATCCCGCGGCAGAGCGGAGAGTCCTTCGCCTTTCGCACCGGCTTCAGCCGCGAAACCCCCTTTTCCGTCGACTACGATCAGCTCTACGATCTGCTGCGTTATGAGCGGGACAAGGGGTTCGTTCTCTGGGTTCTCGGACCTGCCGTGGCGTTCGACCGCGACGCGCGGACGGCTTTCTCGGCGCTGGTGGACGCGGGATATGTGCACGGCCTTCTGGCCGGAAACGCCCTGGCGACGCACGACGTCGAGGCCTCCCTGTTCGGCACGGCCCTGGGCATGGAGATCTACGGCAAGCGGCGGGTTCCCCTCGGCCATTACCATCACCTCGACACCCTCAACCGGATTCGCGGCGCAGGGGGGCTGGCTGCGGCCATCGCAGCCGGGCTGGTGACCGACGGCATCATGCGGGCGGTGATCGGCAAGGGGGTGCCCTATGTTCTGGCCGGCTCCATCCGCGATGACGGACCGTTGCCGGAGGTGGTCTCCGATGCCTATGAGGCCCAGGACCGGATGCGCGCCCTGGCGCGCCGGGCCACCACGGTCATCGCCCTGGCCACCCAGCTGCACACCATTGCCACCGGCAACATGGTGAGTTCCTATGCGGTAGGAGAAGACGGCCAGGTCCGGCCGGTCTATTTCTATACCGTGGATATTTCCGAGTTTGCCGTCGGCAAGCTGGCGAACCGCGGTTCCCTCACCGCCCGGCCGATTCTCACCAACGTCCAGGACTTCATCGTCACCCTGCAGCGCGGTCTGCTGCCGATCACAGACTGACCTCGGTGCCGGCCTTGCCGGCCAGGGCGTCCTCGATCGCCTCCAGGGCGCAGATGACGGCTCGCTGGCCACCTCCCTGCAGAAAGTTTTGCGCCGCCCTGACCTTGGGGCCCATGGACCCTTCGGGAAACTGCCCCTGTTGTAGATACCCGTCGATAGCCTCGCCCCGCAAAGAGTTCAGCATCCGTTGTCGCCCCGTGCCGTAGTCGATAAAAACCCCGGGGACGTCGGTGGCGATGACGAGGATGTCGGCGGAGACCTCACGGCCGAGACGGGCGCTGGCCAGATCCTTGTCGATCACCGCATCCACGCCGTGGAATCCCCGGCCCTCCCGCACCACCGGAATCCCTCCGCCGCCGCAGCAGATGACGATAAACCCCTGCTCCAGCAGGGTGCGGATTTCCCTCTTCTCCACCACCGTGACGGGCAGAGGCGAGGCGACGATCCGGCGGTAGCCTTTGGCTGTTTTTGCCGTGGGGTAGGGGAGGATGGCGGCCTGTTCCGCCGTGAAGACCGGCCCGACCGGCTTGCTCGGGGCCGAGAAGGCCGGATCGGCCGGATCGACGACGACATAGCTGATCAGACTCACCAGCGGGGGCGGGACGGCATCGCCGTGGGCGGCCAGCTCGCCGTCCAGGACCGATTCGATCAGGTAGCCGATCTGCCCCTGGGTCTGGGCGACCAGGATCTCCAGGGGGAGCTTCGGCAGCTCGGGACAGCATTCCTGCTGCAGCATCAGGTTCCCGACCTGCGGGCCGTTGCCGTGGGTGATGACGATGCGGTAGCGCGAAGAGAGGCGGGCCACCTGCCGCAACGGACGCTTCAGGTTTTCCATCTGCTCGGCGATGGTTCCTTGCTGGCCTTTGCGGATCAGGGCGTTGCCGCCCAGGGCGATGATCAGGATCGGTCTGGAGTCCGCCATATCCTCCCCCTTTCGGACGGTCAGTCGAAGTGCGGCAGAAGCTCTTCCAGGGTGAGGGTGCCGTGGTCCCGGTATTCGTAGCGCACCCGCAGCGAGGGTTTGTCGAGCTGCAGCAGGCGCGGCAGGTGGATGGGGGTGGCGAAGAGAACCAGGTCGCAGGGGGTGTTGCGCAGGGTGCTCTCCAGGTCCCGGATCTGGGCGTCGCTGTATCCCATGGCCGGCAGGACAGGGCCGATGTGGGGATAGTTTCGATAGGTCTCGGCCAGGGTGCCGACGGCATGCGGGCGCGGGTCGACGATGTCTGAGGCCCCGTATTCGCGGGCGGCGATCCATCCGGCGCCGTGGGGCATCCCGCCGTGGGTGAGGGTCGGACCGTCTTCGACCACCAGGACCCTCTGGTTGCGGATGCGCTGCGGTTCGGAAACCAGTACGGCGGATTCGGCCAGGACGATCCGAGCCCGCGGCGCGAACCGGCGGATGTTCTGCTGGACCTGCTCGACCTGCACGACGGTCGCCGTATTGACTTTGTTGATGATGGCGATGTCGGCCATCCGCATGTTGGTCTCTCCCGGCGTATAGTGAAGCTCGTGGCCGGCACGGTGGGGATCGAACAGCACGATATGGACATCCGGATGAAAGAAGGGGGTGTCGTTGTTGCCGCCGTCCCAGACGATGATCTCCGCTTCTTTTTCGGCCTCCCTCAGGATGCGCCCGTAATCGATGCCGGCAAACACGAGGATTCCGTCGTCCACCAGCGGCTCGTATTCCTCGCGTTCCTCGATGGTGCAGCGGTGGCGGGCGAAGTCCTCGTAGGTCGCGAAGCGCTGAACGGCCTGACGAGCCAGGTCGCCGTAAGGCATGGGATGCCGGACCACCACGACGCGTTTTCCCCGCTGCCGGAGGATGTCGCAGACCTTGCGCGTGGTGGGGGACTTGCCGCAGCCGGTGCGCACGGCGCACACCGAAACCACCGGGCGGCCCGAACCGAGCATGGTCTGTATGGCGCCGGGCAGCAGGAAGGAGGCGCCGCAGGCGCTGACCAGGGACGCCTTGTGCATGACCTCTTCATGGGAGATGTCGCTGTAGGAGAAAACGGCGAGATCGACATGGAGCGTACGGATGAGGGACTCCAGGTCCGCCTCCGGATAGATGGGGATTCCATTCGGATAGTCCGAGCCGGCCAGTTCGACCGGATAGCGCCGGGCGTCGATGCCGGGGATCTGCGCGGCGGTAAAGCCGACGACCCGGTAGCGGGGGTTGCCGCGGAACAGGACGTTGAAGTTGTGAAAGTCGCGGCCGGCCGCACCGAGGATGAGCACCTTGCTGATCATCGTTCCCCTCCTGCGCTTGGGCGTATCGGGACGGGTGTTCGGTGTATCCTGGTTCTATTGTAGCGGCATCCCGGGCGGGGACAAGGGGGCGGCGAGGGCGAATCCCCAGGCGGCAAGGACGGTGGCGAGGGCGAGCAGCGCGAGCAGGGCGTTGACGCGGGGACCGGGCCTTCCATGCCGCCCCAGGAGCCATCCGGCAAAAAGTCCGGGAACGATGCCGGCGAGAAAGCCGAAGAGATGGGCGCCGAGATCGGTATGTTCGTCCCCGGAGCCGAGCAGCGCCAGCAGCGCCAGGGCGGCGGCCAGCGGCCAGACCCATTTGCCTTTCAGGGGGCGGCCCCCCTGCAGGACGCGGATGCCGGCGAGCAGGCCGACCGCGCCGAAAATGGCCGTGGAGGCCCCGACCGAGCGATGGGCACTGTGGTAGATCCAGGCGTTGGCGAGGTTGCCGAGGGTGCCGCTGAGCAGCAGCAGGGACCAGCCGAGCCCCGAACCGAGCTGGCGGCACAGCGAGACGAGGAAGAAGCTGCCGATGCCGATGTTGCCCAGCAGGTGCAGGCCGTCGGCATGCAGGGTCAGCGCGGTGATGATGCGCCACCACTCCCCATGCAGGATTTTCTCCGCGTCGGCATTGCCAAGGGCGATCCACTCGATCACGGGGTGACCGAAGCCGGAAAGAGACATCAGCGTCAGGTTGTAGAAAATTGCCAGAACCCCCAGCACGGAGAGGGTTACCAGGGTGTTGTCCTCCAGGGGCGGCGGCTCGTCGGGAGGCGGCCAGCCGCGGTTCTCATTCTCAAAAAGCGCGATCTCCTTTTGCGCTTCCGTCAGGTGCGCCGGGGGCACGTACAGATGCCAGCCGGCGGCCGAGCGCTGAAGCCGGTTGGGAATGCGGCGGGCCGAAAGGACCAGGCTCCATTGGCGCCTGGAGCCCTGAGGGGGTGTTTTCTCCGTGTCCGTTTTCAGCCCGGGGGGCGAAAGCTCGACCCACGAATCCGCACAGGATTCCTGTGCCTGCCCGGGGTCCTGGTTGTGATGGTCCTCATCCCTCTTCATGCGCCTTGTTCCCCCTTTGTCCCCTGATCTTGCCAGAACCCGGAGACGCTGGCAAGAACGGGCATGGTGTCGGCCATGGCGTATGCGCGGGGTGTTTGACAAGCCGGAGGCCGGAGATACCTTTTACGGAGGGGCTGGCCTTTCCGGTATCTGGGGACTTTTCGGGGGAGTTTCGCCTGTGCGACTGGTGATTGAAGAGCTGACGCTGCCGCCCATGGCGCTGCGCCCGATGGAAATCGTCGAGCGCAAGGGCCTGGGGCATCCCGATTCGATCTGCGATGCGGTCATGGAGTCCATATCGGTAGCTCTGTGCGGCTATTACCTCAGACACACCGGCAGTATTCTCCATCACAACATCGACAAGGGGTTGCTGGTCGCCGGGAATGTGGAAAAATGGTTCGGCGGCGGCCGCGTGAGGCGGCCGATGGCGTTGATCATCGGAGACCGGGCTACCCTGACTTTCGGCGGCGTCGTGCTCCCGGTGGCCGATATCGCTGTCGAGACGGCGCGCCGGTGGTTTCGGGAAAACCTGCGATATGTCGATGCGGAGCGGGATCTTCGCTGCCAGGTGCGTCTGGCGGAGGGTTCGGCGGAGCTGAAAGATATTTTTGCCCGTCCCTCTGCCGTGTTCGTTGCCAACGACACGTCGGCGGCCGTGGGCTATTTCCCCCTCAGTCCCGTCGAGGCGTTGGTCCTGTCGCTGGAGCGGTATCTCAACGGGCCCATGTTCAAGGAGCGTTTTCCCGAAACGGGTGAAGATGTGAAAATCATGGCGGTGCGCGAGGGGGACGCTCTCGATGTGACGGTCGCCATGCCTCTGCTGGCCCGGCAGGTGGTTTCGGAAGCGGATTACTTCGCCCGCAAGGACGGCGTGGAAAAAGATATCCGAGAATTCGTTGCCGGGAAAGCTTCCGGAATGAGACCGAGAGTCTGGCTCAACGCGCTGGATCGCCGGGATCACGGGGCTCAGGGGGCGTATCTGAGCCTGCTCGGAACCTCCGCCGAGGATGCCGATTCCGGGCAGGTGGGCAGGGGCAACCGGGTGAACGGACTCATTTCCGTCGGGCGTCCCCTCGGTACCGAGGCCGTGGCCGGAAAAAATCCGGTCAGCCACGTCGGCAAGATCTACAACGTGCTGGCGCATCGCATGGCCCGCGAAGTGTGCGTTCGGGTCGAAGGCATCCGCGAGGCCTGCGTTTTTCTGGTCAGCCGCATCGGCGAGCCGGTCAACAGGCCGGAGCGGATCGCTCTCCAGGTGATCCTGGAGCCAGGCTGCACGGTCGGGGAGATATCCGCACGGGCTCGGGACATCCTTGAAGCCGAGCTTGAGGCGGTTCCCGGGCTCTGTGTTCAACTGGCCGAAGGCCGATTCCCGGTCTGTTGACCGGCGCCGGAAAAAACGGCAGACTGTTGCGACAGGCGTCCTTGAACGAGCCTCTCTGATGTCATGGACGGAGGCGGGGATGGATGTCATACCCTGGGAGAATATGGATGGGACATCATTATATTGTCGAGACATGCATCGAGTGCGGCGCCTGTGCCGGCACCTGCCCCGTCAAGGCGGTTTCTGTCGAAGGGGATCATCACCACATCGACGAGCAGCAGTGCATCGATTGCGGAACCTGCGAACAGGTTTGTCCGGTGGGGGCCATCAAGGTGAGGGGGGCGAGAAGGTGAAAACAAAAAGGCCGGCGTGAGCCGGCCTTTTGCGTCGGGTTGTCAGACGGGAAAGCGGGGATCAGAACATCACGTTCAACCCGACCGAGATGTTGAATCGCTCGTCGGAGGGATTGAGCTTGTCGGACATGCCGTCGATGAACGCCGGTACGTTGGTCGGATTCCAGTTGTAGTTGAGGGTCAGACGCGTATCGTCGCTGAGGCAGCAGTCGATTTCCGCCCCAAGGAGGTAATCCTTTTTCTGGGAAGGCAGAAGAGAGCTTCCATCGGGGACGAAGGTGGTGTCTGCTGGGAGGTCTTCTTCAAGGCTGAAGTTGGCGCCCAGAAACGGGGTGATACTGGAATCGTTACTGAAACTCAGGCCGGTCAGGTTTCCCTTGGTCTCCAGGGAAAATCCGGAAAAATCGCTTTCAGGGAAAAAATCGAAACTGTCGTCAGCAAAGACTGAGCCCGCCTGTCCCACGAAAAATGCGAGACCGAAGAGCAGAACGGCGAAAAAGCGGATTGTGCGAAAAGTCATGGACGTCATCAGTCACCTGTTTGATGGAAACCTTCAGGGGCGCAGCCAGAGGGGCCGTGGACGCAGGTTGATAATGTGAGCAAAGAGCATGCCTTTTTTTCGCGACCCTTGTGAAAAAATTTGTTTTCCAGTGTTTTCATGTGGTTAGTGGGTAAATAAGAGGCGCTTTCAGAGGGGCGTGTGAGGGCGTCTTCTGTGTCAATCCGGACACAGTGACGTGGAATGGCCGCAATACAAAAGGGAAAAAACACTCTTTGCGCCGGTTTCATCCCGGGAGCCGTCTGCCGGAAATACCGGCAACGGAGGGGGAGGAGAATTCGCATGCAAATACCGATTTACCAGGTCGATGCCTTTACCAACCGACTTTTCGCGGGAAACCCTGCCGCGGTCTGTCTTCTGGAATCCTGGCTGCAGGACGACATACTGCAGGCCGTTGCGGCGGAGAACAATTTATCGGAAACGGCGTTCCTGGTACCGGGACCCCATCATTACGACCTGCGCTGGTTTACCCCCAAAACCGAAGTCGATCTTTGCGGTCACGCCACCCTGGCTTCGGCCCACGTCATTTTTCATTGCCTGAACAGCCCTCTTTCGGAGGTGGCGTTCTCCACCCGCAGCGGACGGCTCACCGTGTGCAGGGACGGGGCTCGTCTCGTCATGGATTTCCCCTCCCGTCCGGGGACACCCTGCGAAGCGCCCGCCGGTTTGCTGCAGGGACTGGGGGTTTCGCCCCTCGAAGTGTACCGAAGCCGGGACTATCTGGTCGTTCTTCCCTCGGAGACGGATGTTCGCGGGGTGAATCCCGACTTCGACACACTCAGCGGTCTTGACGCTCTCGGGGTGATCGTCACCGCCCCCGGGGATCAGGTCGATTTCGTCTCGAGGTTTTTTGCCCCGGGCGAAGGAATCCCTGAAGATCCGGTCACCGGGTCGGCGCACTGCACCCTTGTGCCCTACTGGGCAGCTCGCCTCGAAAAGCGCCGACTCCATGCCCTGCAGGTCTCGGCACGCGGCGGGGAGTTGTTTTGTGAAGATCGGGGGGGCAGGGTGCGGATTGCCGGTAATGCCGTGGTTTTCATGGTGGGCCAGATTTCTTTATGAGTCTTAGAGATGTTTGGTCTTATCAAACCTGGCCCGGGTGTGCCTGTCAATCTTTTGTCCTGTCGGATTCGCAGCCATGACAATTCTCTGACGTGCCGGGGGTGAATCCTCTGCGCAAAATCTCATCGGGCGAACCGCATGTATGCAGAAATCGGCATTGTTTCGACAAGGCCGATTTTTTTTATGTAATCAGTCCCATTTTGAAATGTCTTTTGATTTCGCTCGGGTAGGCCGGAAATGGTTTGAATGGACTCTTTGGTGCGTGGGAATTGATGAAAAATAATCTAAAGAAAGGGGGCAACGGGTCCGACATGTGCAAAACGAGCAATCGTCAAAAGTTTGATGATAAAAAAATATCGTTTTTTGCATGTGCCCACGTTGCTGAGCCAGTGTGTGGGATACCTCACCCAAAGACAGGAGACACGGATGAAAAGACTGGTGGTTTGTTTGCTGATGATGTTTACCGCAATGTCCATGAATGCCATGGCGGCCGATTACGCCAATCCGACCAAGGACGATCTGGTTGCCTTTGTCAATGAAGCGGTCGATTATGTGCATCAAGTCGGTAAAGAGAAAGCCCTGGCCGAGTTCATGAACAAAGATGGCAAATTTTTCCGCGGCGAGCTGTATATTTACGCCTACGATTTTGAGGGGAATGTTCTTGCCCACGGCGCCAAGCCTCAGCTTGTCGGGAAAAATCTGCTGCGTCTTCGCGATGCCAACGGCCTGGCCGTCATCGAGGAACTCATCAAGGTCGCCAAGGGCGGCAAAGGATTCCTGAAGTTCTATTGGGACAACCCGGTTGAGAAAAAGGTCATGCCCAAGCTGGGCTACGCTGTCAAGATTGACGACACCTGGTGGCTCGGATCCGGGATTTATGAAAAATAAGGCAGGTCGATAACCATCGCAGCCGCAGCAGGGTTGGCGCCCGCTGCGGCTGCTCCTTTTTCTCCATCGAAGTCGGAGACAGGCATGTTGAGAAAATTTTTTCATAACAGCAAGGTGTCCACGAAGCTTTTTGCTCTCGTCGTGGTGATGATCGTTTTGATGCTGGCGCTCTCTGCGATAGCCTTTCGCGGCCTGCGGGGGCAGAAAAGCGCCATGCAGGATCTCTTCGAAAAACGCTTTGAGGCCTATCAGGAAAGCAGCAATATCGCGGATATCGTTTTGTCCGCAAATGCCCATATCTACAAAGTGGTCAACATGATCAACCTTGAGAAACAGGAGTCGGAGGTTGATCAGGAGATTCAACATTTCATGGAGATGCTGGACAAAGCGCAGTCTCTGATCCTTCTTCAGGGGCAGCTGGATAAAGATTCTCTGGCTGCATCTTCTAAGGACGAAAAAAAGCTGGCGGATGCCCTTCGTGTCATAAAGCCGTCGGTGGACCATATAGGGCAGAGCCTCACGGCCAAAGAAAACAACGGTGCCGCCGACATGTCCCTTGCGGAGCAGGAAAAGCTCCTCTGCAAGAACATCTATCTGGCTGTGGGCAAGTACCGTATGGCCATCGAGGCGGTTATGCCCACCGTCAAGATCATGAAGCTGGTCGGCGCCGAGATGGCGGCCGGAATGATGGCCGGCACGGAGTCGGATTTCAAGGCCCTGCTCGACGGCCTGGGTACCCTCAATGCGTTCGAAAAAGCCCATGCGGAAGCCAGTTATGTCAGTTCGCTGGATTTTTACCAGCGGACGCTGAGTCTTTTTGCCTCGACAACCGGAGTGGCTGTCATCCTATCCATGCTGCTGGCGGTCCTCATTGTCCGCGGGATAACGGGACCGTTGCGAAAAGCGATGACCATGATCCAGGAGATGGAAAAGGGCCATCTGGATATCCGCCTGCGGTTTCAGGGGCAGGATGAGATCAGCCAGATGGGCCGGGCTATGGATGATTTTGCCGACAACCTGCA
>QKGY01000398.1 GCA_003250235.1 Desulfuromonadaceae bacterium | reverse complement strand
CTCCTGATCAAAGTGGCCATTTTCATGTCCACCGCCCTGGAAAGTTCTTTCCCTTACATTGAATCCTCCACTTACTACTACGTGTTCCCCTTTGCCGTGGGGGCCATCCTGGTACGCATCGTTCTCAACTCCGAAGTGGCGCTGATCTTTGCCGTGGTCTCTTCGCTGCTGATGGGGATTTTGTTCGGCAACAGCCTGTTCATTACCTTATATGCCCTTGCCGGTAGCCTCACCGGGGCGCACTGGGTCCGCCAGTGTAAGCAGAGGACGACCCTCTACCGGGCGGGGGTGTGGGTGTCTCTGGTCAATGCCCTGATGATCATGGGGCTGCACTTGATGGCCGGCAGGGCTTTCGACGTGCAGTTCCTGTACAAACTCGGATTCGGGCTCGCCGGTGGCTTTTTCTGTGCCGTCATCGTAACGGGAACTGTTCCGCTGGTGGAACATCTGTTCAAATACACCACGGACATCAAGCTTCTAGAGCTGGCCAACATGAATACGCCGGTTCTGAGAGAGCTGATGATTCAGGCTCCGGGGACCTATCACCATTCCATCATTGTCGGCAACCTGGTCGAGGCCGCGGCCGAGGCGATCAGCGCCAATCCGCTTCTGGCCCGGGTCGCTGCGTATTATCATGATATCGGCAAGATCCGCAAGCCGCTGTATTTCGTCGAAAATATAGGCGATCTTGAAAACAAGCACGACAAGCTGGCGCCCTCCATGAGTGCCCTGATCCTCATGTCCCACGTCAAGGATGGCGTGGAGTTGGCGCGAGAAATCAAGCTGGGTGAACCCCTGGTCGATATCATCCGCCAGCACCATGGCACCGCCTTGATCAAGTTTTTTTACGATAAGGCCAAAAGCAAAGAGGACCCCGGGGTTCAGCAGGTGGATGAGCGGGATTACCGTTATCCCGGCCCCAAACCTCAGACCCGCGAGGCGGCACTCATCATGCTCGCCGATGCCGTGGAGGCTGCCAGCAGAACCCTTGCGGACCCGACGCCGGCCCGCATCCAGGGGATGGTGCAGAAAATCATCAATAACATCTTTATCGATGGTCAGCTTGATGAATGCGAATTGACCCTGAAGGACCTGCACAACATCGCCAAGAGTTTCAATCGCATCCTTACCGGCATTTTCCATCATCGCATCGATTATCCCGAACCCGCTTTCAAAGAGCGCGACAAAGACCCGAGCAAGAGGAAGAGCGTTGAAGATACAGATCGAGAACCGCCAAAAGAGGTTAAAGATAAGGAAGCTGGACCTGCGAAGGGTAGCACGGAGGATCTTAAGCGTCTTGGGATGTCCTGACGCCGAACTCTCCGTCGTGGTTCTTTCCGATGCTCAGATTCAGGAAGTGAACCGCGACTATCTGGCCAAAGACCGTCCAACCAACGTGATTTCGTTCGCTATGCAGGAAGGCGAGGGCGCGGGGCTGAACCCGGAGGTTCTGGGAGATGTGCTGATCTCCGCTGATACGGCTGAGCGGGATGCCCAGGAGGCGGGGGTCACTTTTGAGAGTGAACTTTATTTTCTGCTTCTGCACGGCATCCTTCATCTGCTCGGCTACGACCATGAACGGGGCACCGAAGAGGACGCCCGCATCATGGAGGCCAAGGAAAGAGAGGTTTTTGCCATCCTTCAACAGGAATTTCTGGCTGCCTGAGTCATGGACAAGATAAAACCCTCCAGCTGGACCGAAAGTGTCAATTGCGCCATTGAGGGCATTTTATGGACGGCCAAATCCCAGCGGCATATGCGGTATCACTTTATCGCCGCCCTCGTGGTTTTTCTCGTTGCTCTCCTCTTTCATGTCACCACACTGGAGTTTATCCTGATCGCCTTTGCGGTGACGCTGGTGCTGTTTGCGGAAATGGTCAACACGGCGCTGGAAGTTCTTGTCGATCTGGTCTCGCCCGAATACCATCCTTTGGCTGGCAGGGTCAAAGACGTGGCGGCGGGGGCCGTTCTTATCGCCAGTATTGGGGCGGTGGTTATGGGGTATCTGGCCCTGGCTCACCATGTCTTGCCCTCTTTGGATAAGGGCCTTGGGCTGCTGAGGACTCCACCGGGGGGGCTGGCCATGATTTCCATCCTCGTGGTCGTCATTCTCGTGGTCCTCCTCAAAGCTTTTTTCGGAAAAGGGACGCCCCTGCACGGGGGGATGCCCAGCGGACACGCTGCGGTGGCTTTTTCCGTCGCCACCTCGATCATCCTTTCCGGTGTCGGTCCGGTGATTTCTCTTCTTTCCGTCGCCCTGGCGGCTATGGTCAGTCAGAGCCGTCTTCTGATGAAAATTCATACTCTGGCCGAGGTGTTGGTTGGAGCTTTGCTCGGGGCCCTGATTACCCTGGGCTTGTACTGGTTTTTTGCCTGATTTGTTTTATATGTTTGCGAACGCCCCAAGGAAAAAGGAGATATTGAGTGGACGATGACAGTCCCAATGGTAAATCGCCATCCTGGCTTGTAGATCTGCGTCAGCTGGTCTTCGGTCGCCGCCGTCCCATGACGGAAAAGGATCTGCAGGAAATTATCGATAAATCAGAAGAGGAAGGGATCATCAACGAAGGGGAGGGGGATATGCTCCACTCCATCTTCGAGTTCGGGGAGACCATCGTGCGGGAAATCATGGTGCCGCGCACCGATATGGTCTGCTGTAGCCTGTCGGCCTCTTTGGATGATCTGCTACAAGACATTATCTCGTCGGGTCATTCCCGTATACCCATCTTTGAAGGCAGTATCGATCGTATCGTCGGTATCGTTTACGCCAAGGATCTTCTCAAGTTCTGGGGGCGAACCAGCCAGGACCTGACCATCACCCAAGTCATGCGTACCCCCTTCTTCGTACCGGAAACCAAGAACATCGAAGACCTTCTTCAGGACTTTCGCACCCGGCGGGTTCATTTGGCGATCGCGATTGACGAATATGGCGGAACGTCGGGGCTGATCACCATTGAAGACCTTCTGGAAGAGATCGTCGGAGATATTCAAGATGAGTATGATCTCGAAGAGGACTGGCTCCAGGAGGAGGACGATGGCGCCGTGCTGGTGGATGGTCGCCTGAACATCGAGGATCTGGAAGAGCATTTCGATATCGAGATCCCGCGGGACAAGTTCGACACCGTTGGGGGATACGTCTTCAACCTGCTTGGCCGGATACCTGTCAAGGGGGAGGAGATTCAGGACGGTGCTCTGATCATGACGGTCGTCGAGTGCGATTCCCGCAAAATCGGCAAGGTTCGCATCCGCCGCACGGCCACGGTTGCCTCCTCGGAGAATGAGGATTAAGCCGATGCGCTTTCCCTTGCCTGACCGGGTGATGCTCTGGTCTGCCGTTTCAGGGGTCCTTCTGGCCTTGTCGTTTCCGCGTCCCGGCATCTCCTCCCTCGCCTGGGTGGCTCTCGTCCCCCTGTTTCTCGTCATGGACAAACGCCCTTTTCGCAGCGGTTTCGTTGCAGGGATGTTTTTTTTCGGGACAGTCCTGTACTGGCTTAACATCGTCATGACGACGTACGGGAAACTGGCTCCCGTCTTTTCCCTCGTCGCCTACCTGCTTCTGGTTGCCTACCTGGCGCTGTTTTTTGCCACAGCCACCTGGGGCGCCTGGCGGTTGCGGGAAAAATGCGGTCTCTCCCCGGTGTTGACGCTTCCGGTGTTATGGGTCGCTCTGGAGTTTGTTCGTTCATTCTTGTTGACCGGTTTTCCCTGGGCCACTCTCGGCTACTCCCAGTCCCACCTGAGTCTCATCCAGTCCGCCGATCTCCTGGGAGTTTACGGGCTGAGCTTCCTGCTGGTGCTAAGCAATGCTGTTCTGGCCGGAACCATTGCGACATGGCAACGCGGTGATCGACGTCAGATCCCTCGCGTGGGATGGGTGGCTCTGGTCGTGCTCTTTTCTTTGAATCTCGGATATGGATATGTCCGGCTGCGCACGTTCCAGACCGAGGATGGCAAACCCTTGGTGGTTGGGCTCATTCAGGGCAACATCGATCAATCCCTGAAATGGGACCCTTCTTATCAGGAAGAGACCGTTCGTATCTATACGTCCCTTTCGGAGAAGGCCAGTCGCAAGGACGGTGTTGAACTTCTGCTCTGGCCCGAGAGTGCCACCCCTTTTTATTTCCAGGAGGACGGCCCCCTTGCCGAGAGCGTTAAAACGCTTACCGTCGACACCGGGGCGTACCTGCTCTTCGGCAGCCCTGCCTATCAGGTGGTCAACAAATCGTTTCGTTATCTGAACAGCGCGTTTTTGCTGTCTCCGCAGGGACAGGTTGTCGGGCGCAGCGACAAGGTTCATCTGGTGCCGTTCGGCGAATATGTTCCTTTGGGCAAATATCTCCCTTTCGTCGAGAAAATGGTCGTCGGCGTCGGAGATTTTTCCCCGGGTGTGATCAGCCCTTTGCCGATGAACGGGGCCCGGATCGGCGCGCTGATCTGTTTCGAAGGGATTTTTCCCGAACTGGCCCGTCAATATGTGCGGCAAGGCAGTGACCTGCTGGTCAATATCACCAACGATGCCTGGTTCGGACGCTCGGCGGCTCCCTATCAGCATCTGGCCATGACGCGATTCCGGGCCATTGAAAACCGCGTCTGGGTAGCCCGTGCTGCCAATACCGGGATTTCTGCCTTTATTCGCCCGGATGGCACGATCGTCAGGCAAACCCCTATCTTCGAGCGCGGCTACCTGGACGGCGAGGTTCGCCTGGGGGCGCACCCCGGCGTATATACCCGCATCGGCGATCTTTTCCCTTTGCTCGCGCTGATCGTATCCATTATCTGGCTGGTAAAGACTCGCAAACGGATGGACTCAGCCGGCAGCGAGGGCTGAGAGGGAAGGGATCGCATGGATTGCAAAGGGGCTTCGCGCCCCTTTTCTGTTTTAGCGCTCCAGGGAGAGCACGCTCTTTTCCGGTTCGCTGGATTGCGGTTTCCACAAGAGAATCCTTGTAGAAAAGAGATTCACCGGCTATAATCCCCAACCTGAATTTTTCAAAGGGGTCGACCATGTTTCGTGATGAAAAAGAGACACTTAAAGAGATCAAGCTCAAGCTCGAAGAGCTGAGGGGGTATCTTTGACGTTGAAAGCAAAAAGGAGCGGATCTCGGAGCTCGAGGCGGAAATAGCCAAGCCGGATTTCTGGAACAGGGGGGAGCAGGCCCAAGGGTTGGTCAGGGAGCGCACCGGTCTGCAGAAGGTTGTTGACCCCTGGGTAGAGGCAACGCAGGAGCTTGAAGATCTGCTGGTCTTGTCCGAACTCGGAGAGGCCGAAGGCGATGAGGCGACTCTTGAGGAAATAAGGGAAATTCTTCCGGGACTGGAAAAGAAGGTCGAAAAAATGGAGTTCGCCCGCATGCTCTCCGGGGAGCATGATGCCAGCAATGCCATCTTCAGCATCAATGCCGGCGCTGGCGGGACCGAGGCTCAGGACTGGGCCGAGATGCTCCTGCGCATGTATCTTCGATACTGTGAGCGCAAAGGCTTCCGTACCGAGATCACCGATTATCAGCCGGGCGAAGAAGCGGGGGTCAAGGGGGCCACTTTTAACGTGGAAGGGTCCTATGCCTACGGTTATCTTCGTGCCGAAATGGGGATTCATCGTCTGGTGCGTATTTCGCCTTTTGATGCCAATGCCAGACGTCACACTTCCTTCTGTTCCGTCTTCGTTTTTCCCGAGCTGGATGATGATATCGATGTGGAGATCCTGGAGAAGGATCTGAAGGTCGATACCTATCGGGCCAGCGGTGCCGGCGGTCAGCATATCAACAAGACCGATTCGGCGATCCGCATCACGCATATTCCCACCGGAATCGTTGTCGCCTGCCAGAACGAACGGTCCCAACACAAGAACCGCGCGGTGGCGATGAAGCAGCTGAAGGCGCGTCTTTACGAGCTGGAAGTTCGCAAAAAGGAGGAGGAAGCTTCGGTGATCGCCGGTGAGAAAAAGGAGATCGGCTGGGGGAGCCAGATCCGCTCCTATGTCCTGCACCCTTATCGTCTGGTCAAAGACCACCGCACTGGCTACGAAGTCGGCAACACCGATGCGGTTCTTGACGGGGATATCGACGACTTTATCGAGGCCTATCTGCTGAGCAAAAAATAGGTCGTCAGGGACGTCGATCTTCCGATGAGTGCCAGCGAATCCAGGCCAATATGGGCCGGTTTTAACCCCCTTAGGCCTTGACTTGAGGCCGGTCTGGGTATATCGTACCACCCTCTTAAAATTGGTATGAAAGGTGTTGAAATAGATGGAAGATCTGAATGACCTGCTGCTTCAGCGGCGCGCCAAAGTTGACGAATTGCGCCAGCAAGGCATCAATCCGTACGCCAACGATTTCCCCGTATCCCATACCTCGGCCGATGTTCAGGCCGCCCATGTGGATCAGGATGCCGAAGCCCTGGAGTCTGCTTCCGATCGCTATATCATGGCAGGCCGTATCATGGCTCGTCGCGATTTCGGCAAGGCGGCATTTATTCAGGTGCAGGATCGCAAAGGTCGCATCCAGGTTTATGTCGGCCGCGATGCGATCGGCGAGGAGGCTTTCGAGCAGTTCCGCCGGCTGGATATCGGCGATATCGTCGGATTCTCTGGCCGTCCCTTCCGCACCAAAACGGGTGAGCTTTCCATCCGTGCCGACCAGCTCAGGATCCTTACCAAATCCCTGCTGCCATTGCCGGAAAAATGGCATGGTCTGACGGACGTCGAAACCCGCTACCGCCAACGCTATCTCGACCTCATGGTCAACCCTGAGGTGAAGGACGTCTTCCAGAAGCGCACCCGCATCATTCGCCTGATCCGGGACTTCATGGAACGTCATGATTTCCTCGAGGTGGAAACCCCCATGATGCAACCGATTGCCGGCGGAGCAACCGCCAAGCCTTTCGTCACGCATCACAACACCCTGAAAATGGATCTGTTTCTGAGGATCGCCCCTGAGCTTTATCTGAAGAGGCTGGTGGTAGGCGGTTTCGAGAGGGTTTTTGAGATCAATCGGAACTTCCGTAACGAGGGGATCTCCATCCAGCACAACCCCGAATTCACCATGATGGAGTTCTATCAGGCCTATGCGACCTACCGGGAGATGATGGATTTTACCGAAAAACTCATCTGTCATGTGGCTCAGGAAGTGGTCGGAAGCCTGGTGTTTACCTATGGCGGCAAGGAAGTCAACCTGACGGCGCCCTGGGATCGGCTCACTCTCAAGGAATCCATCGTCAAATACGGCCATGTCGATCCGGCTGTCCTGGAGAAGCGTGAAAGCGCCCTGGCCTATGCCAAGAGTCTGGATCTTGAGCTGGATGATAGCATTGGCTTTGGAAAGCTGCTGACCGAGATTTTTGATGAAGTGGTTGAGCCGAAGCTCTGGAACCCGACGTTTATCACCGAATACCCGACCGAGGTGTCCCCTCTGTCGCGGAAAAACGAAGAGAACCCCGAGGTGGTGGATCGCTTTGAACTCTTCATGGTCGGCCGGGAGCTCGCCAATGCCTTCTCCGAGTTGAACGATCCGGTGGATCAGAAGGAGCGTTTCGTCAAACAACTGGCGGAAAAAGAAGCGGGTGACGAAGAGGCGCATTCGATGGATGAAGATTATGTCCGCGCCCTGGAATACGGTCTGCCGCCAACCGCCGGAGAGGGGATCGGGATCGATCGCCTTGTCATGCTGCTGACGGATTCGGCATCGATCCGCGATGTCATCCTTTTCCCGCAACTGAGGGCCGAGGCCAAATAGTCCCCGCATGGAGCTCAAGCCGGGTCGAGGTATGCCAGAACGCGTCTGGCTGGCCTTGCCCGGCTTTTTGTAGTTTGTCAGATCAGGAGGCTCATGGGCTACGAATGGTTTGTCAGCCTGCGTTATCTACGGGCTAAACGGAAACAGACATTCATCTCCGTTATCTCCTTTATCTCCATCGCCGGAGTCACGTTGGGGGTTGCGGCCTTGATTGTGGTGCTGGCTGTCATGACAGGATTTCATGACGGCGTGCGCCAGCAGATTCTCGGCAATATCCCCCATGTCCTGGTGCAGAAGCACGGTTCGGAGATTTCCGATTACCCGGGTGTTATCGAAAAGGCGAAAGCCACATCCCCCTATATCCTCAGTGCCGCTCCGTTTGTCTCGAAAGAGGCCATGCTGCTGGCTCGGGGCAATGTCGCTGCGGTCAACGTCAAGGGGATTCAGCAGGGGAACAAAATTTTCAGCCAGAAATTTCTGACCGTGGACGATCGGGACGTTCAGGACCTGCTTTTCTCGCAGGATTCGGCGCTGCCGGGAATCGTGATCGGCCTGGATACGGCAACCACTCTTGGCGTGGCTGTCGGCGACCGTATCAACGTGATCCCCCCCATGTTCACCATTACCCCCTTCGGCATGATCCCCAAAATGAAACCCTTTGAAGTGGTCGGGATTTTTCGCCACCGGGGAGGGTTTATGGACACCTACTTCGCGTATATCTCCCTGGGACAGGCACAGAAGTTTTTCGACACCCCCGATCAGGTGAGCGGCGTCGAGATCGAGGTGGACTCCTTCGACCATGCCCCCGAAGTGGCGTCGGCCCTTCGCAAGGTATTCTCCTATCCTTTTGTCGTTCGTTCCTGGCAGGAACTTTTCGGCTCTTTCCTGTCCGCTCTCAAACTCGAAAAACTCGGTCTATTTATCGTGCTGGGAATCATTGTCCTGGTCGCGGCCTTCAATATCGCCACCACCCTGATTATGGTTGTTATGGAAAAGCATAAGGATATTGCGGTGCTGCGTGCTATGGGAGCCACGTCTCGCAGTATCATGAAGATCTTTGTCCTTGAAGGATTCATCGTTGGCACGGTCGGGACCGGACTGGGAACGCTGCTGGGACTTTTCCTGGCCAAAAACGCCGATCCCATCATCAAGTGGTGCGAATATACCTTCAAAGTGAAGATCTTTGATCAGGCGGTCTACGGGATGGAGAAATTCCCTTCCGTCGTCAACGCTTCGGATGTTTTATCGGTGGTTGTCGTGGCCATGACCATTTCGCTCCTGGCAACCATTTATCCGGCCTGGCGCGCAGCACGGATGGATCCTGCGGAGGCACTGCGCTATGAGTAACGATCCTACGGCAGCATTGATCCGGGTAACAGGGCTATCCAAAAGCTTCGGAACCAGCGGCGGTCAGGTGGACGTGTTGCGGGGGATCGACCTGGATATCCATCGTGGCGAGCGGGTGGCCGTCGTCGGCTCTTCCGGAGCCGGAAAGACGACCTTCATGCACATCCTGGGAGGGCTCGATCGCCCGACTTCGGGGGGTGTGGTTTTTGAAGACAGGGATGTCTTTTCCCTCAAGGGGGTTGAACTCGATGCATTTCGCAACCAGGCCGTAGGTTTCGTTTTTCAGTTTCACCAGCTGCTGCCGGAATTTTCAGCGTTGGAAAATGTCATGATGCCTGCCCTGATTGCCCGCAAGAGTCGACAGGACGCCAGTGGCATTGCCCGCAAGTTGCTGCATGAGGTAGGTCTGGAACACCGGCTTAGTCACAAGCCCGGGCAATTATCGGGAGGTGAACAGCAGCGGGTGGCTATTGCCAGGGCCCTTGTGATGGGCCCGAAACTTCTGCTGGCGGATGAGCCGACCGGAAATCTTGACAGCCGTACGACCGACGAGATTTACAGGCTGCTCAATCACTTGCACGAAAGCCGTGGTCTGACCATGGTTATTGTGACACACAGCGAGTCTCTGGCCTCACGTCTCGATCGGATTGTCTGCATGGAAGATGGCCGGATTCGGGATAGTTTTTGATTTACCCCTTTTGAGACTTAATCTATAATGCTGTATTTTGAAACCGCTTTAGGAGATATAAACTGCATGGCCAAAAGGGCTTTTGCCGTTCTTTTTTTGCTCTTTTTACTGCCCGGACTCGGGTGGGCGGCAGACTTCAAGGTGGATCAGGTAACGGTCTCGGGAAACCGTCGCGTTGAGTTGAGTGCCATTACGGCTGTCATCTC
>QKGY01000156.1 GCA_003250235.1 Desulfuromonadaceae bacterium | reverse complement strand
CTGGCAAAACCGAATACACGACCCCAGGTGCTGTAACCACTGGTGCTGCCACTGGCCTGCCAAATGATCCTCCCGGTCTTTACATCCACCAACCGCAGGGTAACAGCCACAACCGGATAACTGTAAGAGCCATTACGCATCTCCGTATAGTCGTCAACGGAGCCGGCCAGATAGGCTTCGATGCTCAGGGCCTGTCCCAGCCTTCGGGCCAAGGCCGCATCGAGGTTATATGACTCAGCTTCAGAAACCTCCTCCCGCAGAAAGTGGTTCAAATCCCCCTTTTCAACCACATCGAATATTCTTTGGGAAAGAAGCTCGGTGGTGAAGACATCCCGAAGTCGTTCAGCGGCAAACTTTTCAGAGGTATGATTCTCCAAGGGAAGAATGGCCACCCGCTGTACATAGCCGAGGTCCAGAGTCTCCTCCAGATAGGCCTGTTTGGCTGTTGAACAGCCGCCAAGGAGCCCCGAAAGCAACACCAGGATCATCATGATGGAAAAATTTCGCACGATTCTCTCCTCAATCTTAAACGCTTGCCTGCATCAGATTATAAACTCATAGTGCATTACTTATTTTTCATTAGCAATATCTATACCTGTACAACCGACTGTTCCCGCAGGAAGTCCCTTCACTAAAAATTGGCACTCAGGCTGGTGGATGTATTCCAGGAATTGGCACCGTCTTCGACCAGATAGCCGCAGAGAGCCCGTAGAGAAATGTATTGACTCAGGGACCAGAAGACCTGCAGATCAACCGTCTTGTAATTGGTCTCTTCCCATCCCAGGCTGAAATGGGCCATCGCCTGGATTTTCGATGTGGCCTTCCAGGAAACACTCCCGGCCACAGCCGTATCCCCGGAATACTCTTCGTAGGTCACTTCGGAGAGAAACAGCAGGATATCCGATGGGCGGTAGTTAATTTTTGTGCCATAGGTCGAGGTATCGCTCCCCTCATAATCGCTGGAAATCGAACCATCTTGTTGCGTGGTTATCCTGTTGTAGGTCAGATCAAGCGTCCATTTCGGCGACATCCGCGCCGTACTGTCGACTCTCCACGTGGTGGTGGTTGTCGAATACAAGGCTGTTTCGCTCCGGTTTTTGTCCCAGTTGACACTGATTCGTGCCGTAAGATCCGGGAAAATGACTGCGGACACATAGCCATTTAGCGAATCCTGAAGGGTGTCTTTAATATTCCCGATATAATTGTCCGTGTGGGTATATCCCGCGGAGGCATCAAGACTGTCAAGAGGCGAGGAGGTTACCGCAAGGGAGTACGCCCTCCCCAGCCGCCTGCTCTCAAGACTGTTCTTTTTTTCCGTCTGATTGATGCCGACAACCGTCCCCAAATACCGGTTCAGGGTATAGGCCGCAGAAATGGCCTGGTTCAGTTCCGTGCTGTCCCGGCCCGGGTCGGGTTGGCGCAGGAAATGGCGAAGGTTGTAACTGAGCCGCCACGAATCCGACGGGCTGTAGGTAAGGGACAGGGTGGCTTTTCGATCAAGGAAGGTATTGCGATACGTCTCGACATCCGACGTGGCGAGACGCACCTCGCCCACTTCGAGTTCAGTTACAGAAACCGATTCGGTGATAATGGCAGAGCGCTCTGCCACAGCCTTGAAATACCGAACCTCAAGAAGAGGGGCCGGAATATCGACGACGACCACGGTCTGTCCATTCTCAAGCACATACGTGATCTGTGGAATCTGATCCAAAGGGACCCAGTTCACTCCATTGTCACTGGTAAAAAAACTCCAGGAGAGCAGCGCTTGCGTCGATAAACTGATTTCTTTATCCAGATAAATCCTCATCCGATTAAACGCTTGGAAGCTCATCAACAGGGCCATGTTTTGAACCAGGCCGGATTGCCCGATTTCAACACCAGCGGGGTCCGATATATTGCCATCGAGAAGCAGATTATTGACGGGAAGAGCCCCCTCCAGAGGCGTGTCGTCTGCCCCGGAATATGCCTCCAGAGTAAATCGGCTGATAGGGATGAAGATCTCTCCACCCGCCCCGACGCGCGTTTCCACATCGCTTTGATCATAGGAGACCTGATAGGCTCCGGCGACGGTCAATCGTCCATCCAGAAAATCCTCAGAAGCCTGGATCTGGCCGAAATGGGGTCGTGCGGGTTGTGAAGTCCTCGTTGGAAACCATACGGTAATCGTAGAGCAGTCTCAGCGTTGACCAGGTATAGTCGACACGCCCGCCGAAATAGGAAGACTCCTGGTTGACCTCCCTGGGGATCTGGTCATCGTAACTTCGACTTTGTCCGTAATTGAATCGGAGGCGAGGCCAAGCCTGATTTTGCGTAAAAATATTGGCATCCCATGCCTGACTGACTTTATCGGCACTTACCGATGAGTTTTGCCAGGTTTCGACAGCGCTGAGATTAAAGGCAAAGAGGTCGTTACGCACATCAAGAGATAGGGTCGGGGTCAGAAGACTGTAGCGCTCCCCTCCCCCTCGTTGGTTATTGGTGTAACGGGCGGATCCGGAGAAAAGCATGCCCGAAGTCAGATCTTTGGTGAAATCCAGGTTGTAATACTCATTAAAAGACCAGGGCATATCCATATCGCCGCCCTGGTCCGAATATTGCCAGTTTCCCGAGAAACCTAACGGAGAGGCCTCCAGAGATCGGGGCCGGTGCCCTTCTGCCACGAAAAAGAGCACCAGCCCGCATAAAAATATTTTTGCCGTTCCGTTCAACAGAAATCCGCCTTTGCTAAAAATGATTCTGCACCATCATCAAAACATGCAATGGTGGCGTTAATCTGCCGGAAGAGCCAGGGCATGCGGATCACCATGACAGGCCTGGCAACCCGTAAACTTTTTCAACATGGCTTCGCTGTGGGGCTGGCTATGACAACCCTGACATTTCGGGATGTTGCCATGTCGCTCTGCATGGCAATACACGCAGGGGAGGCTGGCATGTTTTCGAGGACTTGCAGCCAGCGTCGCCCCCACTCCTTCGTGACAGGTCTCACAGATGGTATTGGGGACATCCTCTCCATAACGGATTTGCGTAGGGGAGTGAACCGGGTGACATCCCAGGCAACCTGCATTCCCGTCATAAGCCGTGTGGGGTTTTGCATGGCATTCCGTACAAGCCGGCAACGTGCCATGGCGGGTATGATGACACTCCGTGCAGGACAGCAGGGTGTGTTTACTTTTGAACTGCGTAAGTTCCTTGATCTGTCCGGCATGGCAGGTATTGCAGTTCGGAGACAGTTTGTTCAGGTCGGTCAGACTGGCAATCGGGGCATGGGCATTCAGATGGCATTCCAAGCATTTTTCAAACCCCTTGCCGTGGAGATTGCCATGGCACCCTTCGCACTTAGGGACAGCGTCCTTCCAGGCTACGCCGGGCTTCATCGTATGAAAGGTCTGATGACATTCCTGACAATGCAATTGATGTTTTCCGCCAGCGTCACGAATCGCATTGAAAACGCCGACATGGCACCGGGCACATTCTAATGTGGTTAAGGGTTTGATTGGCTCTTTATAGACATCGGCATCCGCCCCCTGGTCGGTGGGACCGGCGAAAGCCACTCCGCAAATCAGTACGATGAGTACAAAACAAGTAACAACACAGGCATGTTGGATTCGAACCCTATTCTTCATTTTATCCCTCGCTCGCTCGTAGTAAGCCGGCTTGTGACATCAACGAGAACCGGAGGCGGCCATACAGCCGCCTCCGGATACACGACGTTCTACTTGGCCAACGCGTGCGGATCGAGGTGACAGTCGAGACAATTGGGGAACTTGCTGTGCATCGCCTCGCCATGCGGCAAACCATGACAGGTGGAACATTCAGGAACCATCTTGTGCTGGCTCTTATGGCAGTAGGCACAGAGAAGAGCACCGTGTTTCAGAGGCGTGCTCGCCAGGTTCTTGGCTGCCGTTTCATGACAGCTTCCGCACAGAGCCGAGGGGAGATCATCCGCATACCTCACGACAGAGGGCATATGCGGCTTGTGGCAACGCAGGCAGTCGGCATAGGTCATTTCGGCCGAGTGAGGCTCATGGCATTCATTACAGGTCATGGCCTGACCGTGCGCTGTATGGCACTCTTTACAGTCTAGTGCGGCATGTTTGCTGGGATAGGTTTCCATCTCCTGCCCTTCCTGCGCATGGCAGGTCAGACATACCGGCTTGACGGAAGCGATTTTGGAGAAGTCCATCTGTTTCGGATGGTGAGGATAATGGCAGGTTATGCAGTTTTCGATCGTGAAGTGCTTTTTCTCGCCGGGATCATGACACATGCTGCATGCCGGAATCGTATTGGTCCCCATAGGGGGATGTTCGAGGTGACAGTCCAGGCAGGTTACGGCCGTTTGGTGTTTACCCCCATTGCCGTTGATGTCCCGTACGGCTTCAACGTGACATTTAACACAATCCTTGTTTTCAAGCGGGACAACGGCATTGTCCGCTGCCTGGGCTGCGCCAGCCATTACCAGTGGAACCAGGCAGGCGATCAAAATTCCCTTCACTGTAAATTTTTTCATGACTCTTTTCCTCTCCCTTAGAAATGGTGGTATGGAATTCCAGGAGGGCCTCCCCCCAAGTCCCAGTTTCAATCAGGCTCAACCACTCTCACACATGGATTCATATTTCATGGAAGATGTTCCGTTCCCCTCCGTACCTCCAACCGGAGAAGGGGTTGCGATACACCCACCGGACAGACAACAGGCTTTTTTTTGCGCAAAATGCTCCTCTACAATCACCCAGCCCTGCGATCGCTTTTTCAGAATGAGGGATTTATACCCGTCATCTTCATACAGGTCGGAGCGGTAAAGCTGGTGAAAGCTGACCAAAACCGATTCGCCCCCTTTTAAGGGGCGAATGTTTACCCCATCCATGACGAGTTCGATAAAGGCTGGTTCCGTAAGTCGCTTACGCCTGAATCGTTCCCAGTCAGCATGAGATACCGGGTTGCCGCTTTCCACAGTCAATGGTCTCATTCCTTCTTCACGTTCGTTGTAATGGGAGAAATATCCGCACACATCAAACTCATCCGCATACTGGGATAGATATTTGTTGACGTCCTTTCCTTCCCAGGCCCCTTTCCAGGCCGAAATCGTTTTACGGATCGCCTCTTCTCTGTTTGTATCGGTTTCCGTTAAATCGACAGAGGGTTCCGAAGAAGTCCCCAAAGAGCTTGAGGATGACGTGTCCTTTGTATTTTCCTTGCTGGTGGAACTGTCCTGGATTTTTTTTGAGTTTTCGTCAAAACCAAAGACCTGTACCCGCTGATTGAACGTATCGGCAACCCACAACCGCCCCATTCTGTCCAAGGCGACATCGGACGGGAAATAAAACCACCCCCTCTCCGAGCCCATGCCGCCGAACTCGGACAAAAACTCACCCGAGAGAGAGTAAATCGCTACACTGTGACGCATAAAATCGACGATAAAGATGCGCCCACCCCGATCATCGACGGCAATCCCCCTGGGACGGGACAACTTACCCTGGACCCCACCTTTCTGGCCAAAGCGGAAGAGAAAGTTTTCATCGGCATCGTACACATAAACCTTACCCATCTCCTCACTCAGGAGATATAAGCGTCCCTGTCCATCCCGAACGACAGAGTTGACCTTAACCTTCTCCTTAACCCCCAAAACTTCTTCCCAAGGCTGAATAATGCGAAGAAACCCTCCGGAAGCATCCATGACAACAAGTCCGGGACTATCGACCCCGGCAACATAGAAGCGCCCATCCTTGCCGAGAACCATCTCTCTCGGGATAAACGCATCAGCCCCGGTGAATCCCGAAAAGGCAATTTCTTTTACCGGGAAAAATGCCTCATTGAATTGAAGAATTCTTCCATTCCGTTTGCTCCCGACATCACCTACCAGCACGTAGGTCTGTCCTAAAGACACATAACAGCTGTGAATCTTTTGGATTCCCCGTCCTTTGCCGAAAGCTGTTTTGGGAAAGTAATCAAGTGTATAGGCAACCAATTGATCTTTGCCGGAATCGACGACAAAGACTTCATCGCGATCTTCGCTGTAATAAACAGATCCCGGATAGCGGAGCTCAGCACCCTCCGCATCAACCGTGACAACCCCAAGAGACTGGACATTCAGTTTTGAGAGATCCGCAGCAGACACCGCCTTCGGCACTCCAAACGACAGGAGTGCACACATCAACACAAACAGAATCACACGTATATTTTTGATGTGTTGCATACAATGAGGGTCGCTTTCGCCAGTTCTGGAAATCCGAACCTGAGAAACAGCTAATCCGGAACTGCAGTTGCAGGGTTTATACCCATACCTCCGGGGCACACACTTTCAATGATTTTCTTTTCAAATCAAAGCACTTAACGAACAGCGGCGTTTCGCTCACACATGAAGGCAATGGGGGATATGGCACAAAAGATGCTTTATATCCCCAATTGATTGGGTCAGAACACCCAGTCGTCTGCGACAGCCAGCAATAAAATTAAGACAAAGCAACGACAACCCGGTTACTGTTAAATATTTCCACTAATATTCCAGCTAGTTATTTCAGCGTCACTCAATCCAGATTGACAATGACCCAAGTTCCATATTAAAAATATAAGTCTGATTTTTAATAAGTTTTGACAAACATTGCCTGAAATTACAGCGATTTCACGAGTAGGGACAAAGCCTGCAAGATATGTTCTGCTTTTTTTCAGTCTCTTTTTAAATTAATCTTTTTTAATTATTAATCAAGTTATACAGAGTGTCAAACTGTTGTTAAGCAAGGAGTTCCGATGAAGCCATACCGTGTTCTGGTTGTTGACGACGAACAGCTCATCTGCTGGTCGCTATCCGAGGCTTTAGTCAATGCCGGCTACACCGTCGAAACGGCGGGATCGGGCGCAGAAGCAAAGGAGAAATTCAACGCTTTTGCTCCGCACATTACCCTTCTGGATGTCGCCCTGCCCGATATCAGCGGTCTGGAACTTCTGGAAATATTCAAGCAGGCCGATGATAATCTTATTGCCATCATGATTACGGCGAATGCCCATCTCGATTCCACGATCAGGGCTCTCAAATTGGGCGCGGAAGATTACATCAGCAAACCGTTCAAGCTCGACAAGGTGGAACAGACCATTGAAGACGCCGTAAAGAAAATTTGCCTTAAAGACAGCGTGGGTTCTGTTCGGCAAAGTGCCGAGCGGAGTGTAGACTGCAATCAGTTGATCGGAAATTCACCCAAGATGATCGAAGTCTTCAAGATGATCAAGGTGTGCGCCGAAACGGATTGCAAGACGGTTCTGATTCTTGGGGAGAGCGGTACAGGAAAAGATCTAGCAGCCAGGGCCCTGCATCAATACAGTGCCCGCGCCGACATGCCGTTTATTGATGTCAACTGCGCCGCCATCCCGGAAAACCTTCTCGAAAACGAACTCTTCGGCCACGAAAAAGGGGCCTATACAGACGCCTCCAACAAAGAACGGGGGATTTTTGAATGCGCTGAAGGCGGGACGGTATTTCTGGATGAGATCGGTGACATGCCTTTGGCCATGCAGGCCAAGATTCTTAAAGTGATTGAAAACAAACGATATCGTCGCCTCGGGGGCAAGGAAGATCTGGAGGCAAACGTACGTATCATTGCCGCAACCAACCAGAATCTCCCCAAACTGGTCAGCGAGGGAAAATTCAGAGGCGATCTTTTTTTCCGACTGAATGTTTTGACCATCAATCTGCCGCCTCTTCGGGAAAGACGGGAGACGATCCCGAACATGGCGGCTCACTTTGTCGACCTGATGAATATCGAGTATGGTAAGTCCATTCAAGGCATTGCCGCTGACACCCTCGAATGCCTGATGCAATATGACTGGCCGGGCAACTGCAGGGAGCTACGCCATTCGATCGAGCGAGCGGTCATGCTTGAGCAAAAGAAGGTCCTAAGCCTTGATCACCTGCCCGACGAGGTCTCGGCATCGTACAGACCCCGCGGCAAAACACTCAACCATGAACCCCAGCAGGGCCACGGCAAGGTCATCCTTCCTCCCGAAGGAATCTCCATCGAAAAGGTCGAAATGGAACTTCTTCAGCAGGCTCTCAGCCGCTTTGGCGGCAATCAGACCAAAGCGGCCCAGTGTCTGGGGATTACAAGAGACACCCTGCGGTATCGAATGAAGAAGTTCAACCTGGAAGATGGGCCGAAGAAAACCGGTTACCCGGAGCCCAGAGAAAAAATCGGATAGCCAGATTCCAATAAAAAAGACCCAGCTGAAGCTGGGTCTTTTTTTGTCATAATTACCCGTTCGGACGAACGGTCAATTCACGGCACAATCACTCTGGTCCCCCCTGATCTTAGCAATGGCATGCGGAATCGCAGGCCACACGGCTTCCAGGTTTTCCAGCGCGCCTTTCGGGCTTCCGGGAAGATTAATAATCAGGGTGCCTCCACGGATACCGGCCACCGCTCTGGACAAAGCGGCCATGGGTGTTATCAAGAGACTCTTGGCCCGCATGAGTTCACCCAATCCGGGCACAAGCCTGTCCACGACCCGAAGGGTCGCTTCGGGGGTTACGTCGCGAGGAGCAACACCGGTTCCTCCCGTAGTCAGAACCAGATCGGGATCCTGTCGGTCCACCCAGTCAATCAGGCGGTCGGAGATGAGGTCCTGCTCATCGGGGACAATCTCTGGCTCCTGCACCTCAACACCTTTGGCCTGAAGCCATTTTACTAACGCAGGGCCACTCGTATCGACACGTTCCCCTCGGGAACCTTTGTCGCTGATGGTCAGAATCACGGCGTTCATTCACGATCCTCCCGAATAAAGGTACCGCTTTTCCCACCCTCTTTGAGCAGCAAGGCAATTTCCCCGACGGTCATAGACCGGTCAACGCCTTTGCACATGTCGTAGATCGTCAAAGCCGCGACCGAGGCCGCTACCATGGCCTCCATCTCCACCCCTGTCCGCTCCAGGGCCTTGACCATGGCTTCGATGAGAATACACCCGGCCTGCTCGTCAAAAGAAAAATCGATAGTGACGGCATGAAGCGACAAAGGGTGGGACAGAGGGATCAGGTCCGGGGTTTTCTTGGCTGCGGCAATGCCAGCCAGGCGAGCGACGGCAAGCACATCCCCCTTCTTCATTTCCCCCTGCCGAATTCCTGCCAGGGTCGCCGGACTCATGAAGACCTTAGCCCCCACAATCGCACGACGCAAAGTCGGAGACTTGCCGCTGACATCGACCATCACGGCCCGACCCTGGTCATCAAAATGGTTGAAGGACATTCCGCTCCCCTCCCTGCCAAAAGCTTTCCCAGAGTTCAGGGGATCAGACCTTGTCTGCGGTCTTGTCGTCGACGCGCTGTGCTTCTTCCAAAGGTTCTTCCTTCAGACCAGACTTGAAGTTCCGGATGCCTTTGCCCAGGGCGCCCCCGACCTGCGGAAGCTTGCCTGCCCCAAAAATGACAAGAACCAGAACGAGGATGATCATTAGCTCCTGTGTACCCAATCCGAACATCTGCTGTCTCCTTTTTCGTTTGAATGTGACGAAATCACCTGTAACTTTTTACTCTTGGTCCGGCGTAAGGATGCGGATACGATCCCCGGCCTGCACCGTCCCCCCTTGGAGAACCCTGGCAAAGATGCCCTCGCGGGGCATAACGCAGTCTCCCGCCTGGTAATAGATGGCACAACGGCTGTGACACTCTTTGCCGATACGCGTCACCTCCAAAAGGGCGTCTCCAAGCATCAGCCGGGTACCCACCGCAAGGGCGGTCAAGGTCACTCCGCGCGTGACAATATTTTCGGCAAAGGCACCGGATTGCAGCTCCAGTCCCTTGGCTCTCATGGTATCCACGCTCTCTTCGGCGAGAAGACTTACCTGCCGATCCCAGTCACCGGCGTGAGCGTCGCCAACGATACCATGTTTCTCTTTCAGAAGGACAGAGGGGACCTCTTTTTTTTGTTCCCCTTTGTTTTCACTGATACACACCGACACGACCGATGGTTCCATGCAAAGCTCCTCGTCTATTTCCTCTTTGTCCAGCATCTGAACAGGCTTAATGGTCTATCCCCCGATCGAGGACATGGCAAAAGTGGGATTCGCATCCTCTTCCCCGCCGATACAATGCCCCTCGGCCTTCTCCATCACGATTTCTTGAAGAGCCTGCAGCAAGACCCGTTCATCGTTCTGGTGCAGAACGGGTTTAAGATCGACCTGCGCGTCGGAGAACAAACAACTGCGAACCTGCCCGGTCGAGGTGACACGGATGCGGTTGCAGTCCTTGCAGAAATGACTGAACACCGGGGTAATGACCCCAAGACTCCCGGCAGCCCCCTCGATGCGAAAGTCCCTCGATGGCCCGCAACGCTCTGCTTTTTCCAGGGAACGGTAAGCGTATCGCTGACCGATACGTTGCAGAATCTCCTCTCCGGAAACAACTTGGTCCTGCCAGTGAGCATCTTTAATATTCGGCATGTATTCGATAAAGCGGACGGAGAAATTCTTGTGGAGTGTCAATGCCGCAAAGTCTTCGAGCTCGTCGTCGTTGAGTCCGCGCATGACCACCACATTGAGCTTGACGGGAAAACCAATGGATTCGGCAGCATCAATCCCGGCCAGGACATCCCCGAGTTCTCCGCAGCGGGTGATGGCCCGAAAACGCTCCGGGCGCAAGGAGTCGAGGCTGATATTAACCCGCTGGACCCCGGCGGACTTCAGATCGGCAGCCATGGACGGCAACAAAACCCCGTTGGTGGTAAGGACCAGTTCCTTGAGCCCGGGCAAAGCCGCGAGTTTCCCGAGAAAGGGGACCAGCCCCCTGCGAACCAGGGGCTCCCCTCCGGTGATGCGGATCTTCTCGACACCGAGGGACACGGCGGCCCTGGCGACACGGAGCATGTCCTCATAGCTGAGGATGGCTTCGTGTCCAAGCTTGGCGACCCCTGCCTCAGGCATGCAGTAACGGCAACGCAGGTTGCAGAGATCGGTTACAGAGAGCCTGAGATAATTGATTTTCCGATCAAATCGGTCACGTAATTCCATGAAACCTTCCTCCGTGATCCACCCTGATCACGCCATACATCCCATCCAGGAGAAATCCCGGAGTCATTGAGCCTTTTAGACGGTTTTTATCATTCAGCTCTCTGCAGAAACAGCGCCCGAACCTAATCGAGAAGGTGGATATCGACAACGTCACCGGCTTCCATTCTATCACAGGCTTCGGGCAAAACCGCAAGCGCCTCGGCCCGAACCATCGTAGTGACCATTCCGGTATGCTGGTTGCCAGCGCTGACGGCAAAAAGAGCGTCCCCTTCCCTCTCCAGTTTGACACGCATAAACTGACGGCGACCGGCTTTTTTCTTGGACGGTTCCCGGAGCGTGGCCCTGATGCAGGGTTTAATAACATCCTGAAAACCCAGAATCTTGCGGATGGCGGGCCGGACCAGAAATTCGAAGGTGACCAGGGTCGACACGGGATTTCCCGGGAGGGAAAACACCAGGCAGCGGTCCTTGGTGCCAAAGGCCGTCGGACGGCCGGGTTTCATGTCGATCTTCCAGAAAAGCTGCTGAACGCCGAAGGATTCAAGAACCTCCCGGACCAGGTCCCGATCCCCTGCGGAAACCCCCGCAGACGTGATAAAGATATCCGCCTTTAATCCCTCGGCAAGCTTCTCGCGCAGGCTGGCTTCGTCATCCCGTGCTATACCGAGAAGCGTCACCTCGCCGCCAGCCTCACGGATAGAGGCAGCCAGCGATAAAGAGTTGCTGTTGATGATTCGCCCGGGCGACAGCGGTTCTCCCAACTCGACCAGTTCGTCCCCCGTCGAAAGTACGGCCACTCGTGGTCTTCTAAAGACAGGGATGAACACCTGCCCGAACGAGGCGAGAATGTTGATCTCCGTCGGGCGGAGACGTGTCCCGGCTTCGAGAAGCCTGTCCCCCAAAAGCACATCCTCTCCCTGGAAACGGATATGCTGTCGTGGGACAACCGGCTCCTGGATTGTCAGAAAATCCCCCGATTCGCTCACCTCCTCGACGGGAATCACCGCATCCGCACCGGGAGGCAGCGGTGCCCCCGTCATGATACGAATGGCACATCCCGATTCGACCGATCCCGAGGCCGTGGCTCCTGCGGGGATATACCCGGAGTTCTTGAG
>QKGY01000106.1 GCA_003250235.1 Desulfuromonadaceae bacterium | reverse complement strand
GTTCAACGCGATGGCAGAGACGATATCGAATCGGGAGAACATGCTAAAGGCAAGCGAGCAGCGCAACAGAGAGATTTCTCATCAGTTGCAAACGTTGCTTGACGGTATCCCGGATGTCATTCATCTCCTGGATCAGGATCTCAAATTGGTGTACGGCAATCGGAGCTCCAGTTCTTATTTCAAGGTGGCTCCCGGGAAGATGGAGGGACAATACTGCTACGCGTTATGTTACCAGACGGATGCTCCCTGCGCGAACTGCCCGGCATTGCAATGTTTCTCCTCTGGAGAAAGCGTGGAAGAGACCATTTTCACCCCGGACGGGCGTATCTGGGGGGTCAAAGCCTTTCCCCTGAAAGATGAAACAGGTGCCGTAGCCCAAGTCATCGAGTTGGCAAGCGATATCACCGAAAAGCTGAGGCTGCGGGAGGAGGCCAACCGTTCGAGCCATCTGGCAGCCTTAGGCGAGTTGGCTGCCGGAGTCGCGCACGAGATCAACAATCCCAATGCCTTGATATTGCTCAACCTTCCTCTTCTCCAGGATGTGTTTTCCGATGCCCTGCCCCTCCTGGACGAGCACTTTAGAAATACCCCGGAGGATCAGCTCGGTGGGCTTCCCTATCAACGCATGCGAAGTGAGGTTCCCCTGGTCCTTGATGAGGTTCGGGAAGGGGCGCGCCGCATCAAGCGAATCGTCGAGGACCTCAAAGATTTCGTACGACGCGAACGCATTGATGTTCAGGAATCCTTTTCTCTCAATGAGGCGGTCCAGGCCTCACTCCGGTTGATGGCCAACCCGCTGCGCAAATCGACGGATAAACTCGTGACCTATTATGCGGAGACCATCCCTGATCTAAGCGGGAGCAAACAGCGGATTGAGCAGGTGGTGATCAACCTGGTCGTCAACGCCTGTCAGTCTCTTGCGGATCGGAACCGGGGAATTACCATTACAACGGGATATGATCCGCAGCAAAAGATGGCCATACTCGAAGTGGTGGATGAAGGAAATGGAATCGCGAAGGACGATCTGCCCCGCATCACCGAGCCGTTTTTCACAACCAAGCAGGAGATCGGGGGCACCGGCCTGGGGCTCTCCGTATCCATGCGGATTGTTCGTGAACATGGCGGAACGCTGGCGTTCGAATCGTCCCCTGGCGTGGGCACCCGGGTAGTTCTCCGCATCCCTGTCGTCGAGAAAGGGTAACGGCATGAAAACTGTACTCAAGAAACATCCGACGTTGTTGCTGGTTGACGACGAACCCCTTTGGCTCAGAGCGATGCGTCGCACCTTGGAGCGGGTCGGTGGCTATTCCCAAATCATCGAGTGTCAGGACAGTCGTAAGGTTCTGGATATCCTGGAGACGCAGGAAGTGGGACTGGTGCTTCTGGACCTGACCATGCCCTATATCAGCGGGGAGGAATTGCTGCCTCGGCTGGTCGAGCAATACCCGAACATTCCCGTGGTCGTGAACACGGCCCTGAATCAGGTCGATACGGCCGTGTCCTGCATGCGTCTCGGCGCCTTCGATTTTCTGGTGAAGACCAGCGAGGAAGGTCCGCTGATTGCCTGTGTGCAGCGGGTTCTGAGGTTTCTGGAGCTACAGGGGGAAAACCGGTTGCTCCAGAAAAAGATCCTTGGCGAAGGGATGTCTCACCCCGAGGCTTTCGCCGAGATTCTCACCGTCAATCCTCGGATGTTGGGAATTTTACGTTACATCGAAGCGGTGGCTCAGAGTAGTCAGCCCGTGCTGATCACCGGGGAAAGCGGCGTTGGCAAAGAACTGGTAGCGCGGGCCGTCCACCGCCTGAGAAAGAGCGAGGGACCGTGGGTCGCCGTCAATGTGGCCGGATTGGACGACAACATGTTTGCCGACACCCTGTTCGGTCATGTGCGAGGCGCCTTTACGGGGGCGGATCAGATGCGCTCCGGGATGGTGGAGCAGGCCGCCGGTGGAACGCTCTTTCTGGATGAAATCGGCGATCTCTCCTCCGCATCTCAGGTCAAGTTGCTGCGCCTGCTTCAGGAGGGGGAGTACCTGCCCGTCGGAAGTGACCGTACCAAAAGGTGCCGGGCGCGCATTCTGGTTGCCACCAACCTGGATCTCTCCCTGCTTCAACAGCAAGGGACATTCCGGAAAGATCTGTACTACCGCTTATGTGCCCACCATGTGCATGTTCTGCCTCTGAGGGAGCGTCGCGATGACCTGCCTATCCTCGTGAATCATTTTCTCGAAGAGGCGGCTGCGAGTCTCGGAAAGCGCCGACCGACACCACCGCCTGAACTGGTGACCCTGTTGGGAACCTATTCCTTCCCGGGGAATGTCCGGGAATTGCGGGCGATGGTCTTCGATGCCGTCAGCCAGCATGAAGCTGGGATCCTCTCCATGGGAACCTTTAAAAAGGCCATGGGGGATAACGACAGTCATGAGACCAGCACCCCGTCAGCGTCCCCGATCGGATCCGACCCCTCCAGTCTCTCATTTCCCGAGCGTCTTCCGACTATTGAGAATGCCGTAAATCAGCTTGTGGATGAAGCCGTCCGACGCTCTCAGGGCAACCAGGGGATCGCCGCCGGCATGCTGGGTATTTCCCGGCAGGCCCTCAGCAAGCGACTCAAAAAGAATCCTCTGTAGCCCT
>QKGY01000348.1 GCA_003250235.1 Desulfuromonadaceae bacterium | reverse complement strand
AAGAAAAATACTGGGAAAAATGCCGGGAACCTTTGCATCCCGGTTTCTTCATGATAACACTTATAGGTGCAACGACCTGACGTAACCCATAACTACGGGAAACCGTATAGAAACACCAGGAGGAATGTTCCATGGCAGTAAAAATCAGACTGGCCCGCGGTGGCGCCAAGAAAAAACCCTTTTATCAAGTTGTTGTTGCGGACGAGCGGTTTCCCCGCGATGGCCGTTTTGTAGAAAACCTGGGGCAGTATGATCCCAAGATTGACCCGCCGATGGTCTCCTTGAATGAGGAACGTACCCTCGAGTGGCTGAAGCAGGGTGCTCAGCCGACCGATACGGTGCGCCAGGTTCTGCGCGAGCAGGGCATCTGGGCCAAGTTCAAGCAGTCCTAGGAGGCCGCGAGGCCTCCGGTGTTGAGGCGGGAACCATCCCTTTCTCCGAAGGACGGACTCCATGAAAGAACTCATCGAATTCATCGCGAAATCCCTGGTTGAAAACCCTGATGCGGTCGTCATCTCCGAGGAAGAAGGTGAGGATGGGACGATTCTCGTCAAACTGGCTGCAGCCCAGGAAGACATGGGGCGGATCATCGGTAAGCAGGGACGGACAGCAAAAGCCATGAGGACTTTGCTGAACGCCAAGGCAACGCGAGAGAATAAGCGGGCCACCCTGCAGATTATGGAGTAATGCCGAAATCCGTTAAAGAGTTCTTGCTTGTCGGTGAGGTGACCGGAACCCATGGGTTGCGCGGTGACCTCAAGGTGCGTCCCTTGGCTGGGCTTTGTCCGTTGCAGGCGGGGAAAGAAGTTTTTCTGGTCTTGCCCGGTCAAAAGCCGCAACCCGGAGTCCCTGTAAGGGTAAGCCCTCATAAAGGGTATTTTCTCTTGCGGCTCGAAGGACGGGATCACATCAACGCCGTTGAGGCGTTGGTCGGCAGTGACGTGCTGATGCGGCGTTGCGACCTCCCTGATCCGGAGCCCGACGAGTTCTATTGGGGTGAAATCGAAGGGTTCGCAGTGTGCGATGTGTCTCTGGGGGAGTTGGGGACACTTGTTGATGTTTTTTCCACGGCGGCCCATGACATCTTTGTGGTTCAAGGTCCCTACGGGGAAGTCCTGATTCCGGTGGTTGACGCTTTTTTGCGGAACGTGGACCAGGAGGAAGGCCGTATCACGGTGGATTTGCCGGAAGGCCTGGTGCAGAAGTCCGATGCGCTTTGATGTTTTGACGCTTTTCCCGGCCATGTTTGAATCCCCTTTTGCCGAAAGTATTCTCGGCAAAGCGCTCGAAAAAGGGTTGATTCAGCTCTATGCCCACAATCTGCGGGACTGGGCGTCGGGTAAGCACAAGGTGACGGATGACATGCCTTACGGCGGTGGTGACGGGATGGTCATGAAGCCGGAGCCCGTTGCCAATGCACTTAATGACCTCCGTGTCCGTCAGCCGGGGACCCGGGTGGTGATGTTGACCCCCCAGGGAAAACCTTTCCGGCAGGCCGATGCGGAAGAACTGTCGCGTCTTAACGGACTGATTTTCGTCTGCGGGCGTTACGAAGGGTTTGACGAGCGTATTCGCACCATGGTGGACGCCGAATTCTCCCTCGGCGATTTCATCCTTACCGGCGGCGAGCTTGCAGCCATGGTCATGATTGATGCCGTGGCCCGTCTGGTGCCCGGTGTTCTCGGCAGCAGTGGCAGTGCGCTGGGCGATTCCTACTCGGACGGGCTGCTGGAATATCCGCATTATACACGCCCTGCCGAATTTGAAGGGATGAAGGTTCCCGAGGTTCTGCTGTCGGGAAACCACGAAGCGATCGCCCGATGGCGGCGCCGGGAGCAGCTTCGTCGCACCTTGACGCGGCGTCCCGATCTGCTGGCGGAAGCGCCCCTTTCGCCGGAGGATAAGAAGATCCTCGAAGCGTTGCGCATCGAATGCGGGAGCGCGAGTTCATGAGTTTCCGGGGGGTGGCTGTCGCATTGGTTCATCACCCGATTGTGGATCGTCGCGGAGACTTGGTGACCACGGCGGTTACCAATCTGGATGTTCACGACATCGCCCGGACGTCTCGCACGTACGATGTTGACCGTTTTTATGTCGTGACTCCGGTTGAAGAGCAATTGACCCTGGTTCGCAAAATCCTGGGGCACTGGCAGGAAGGACACGGGGCGAATTACAATCCCCACCGGGGCGAAGCGCTGTCTCTGGTCCGTCTGGTGCCGTCGCTGGAAGAGGCTTTGCGAGATTGGGGTGAAAGTCTGGGCGAGGATGCTCTGCCGGTGTTGACAGGGGCCAGACGTGTCGACGGCATGTCCTTTGAGGATTGCCGAGCTTTGGCTGGGGAAAAGCCCCTGATGATTGTTTTTGGAACAGGCTGGGGGCTGGCCCCCCAGATGTTTGAAAAGGGGTGGCCGGTGCTGGCCCCCATTCGAGCAGGCAGCACCTACAACCATCTTCCTGTGCGCTCCGCTGTGGCGATCATATTGGATCGCCTTCTGGCTCAGGAGGAAAGGTCGTAGGGATGAATATGGGTATTTCGTTACGCGTTTAACGATTTGGCAGGTTAACCAAAATCCATCCGGGTCCTCTTCCTGCGAAAATACGCAGACATTTCAGGAATGAACCGGCATTGAGGATGTCGAGGAGGAAAAGATGAACGTCATTGATCAGTTGGCAATGGAACAGATGAGGAAGAACATTCCGCCTTTCAAAGCGGGAGATACCCTGCGCGTTCACGTGAAAATCGTCGAAGGCGACAAGCAGCGTATCCAGGTGTATCAGGGGGTTTGCATCAAGAGGGTCAACCGTGGCATCGGCTCGACTTTTACGGTGCGCAAGATCTCCAACGGCGTGGGGGTCGAGAGGGTTTTCTCCCTGCATTCACCGACCGTGGACAAGATTGAAAACATCATGGTCGGGCGTGTTCGCCGGGCCAAGCTTTACTACCTGCGGAACCTGCAGGGTAAAGCGGCTCGTATCCGCGAGAAGCGGGCTGTGCAGATGTAAAAAAAAGCCCCGGCGCTGCCGGGGCTTTTTTTTTTGTTTTTTTCGTCGATCAGGCGGGTGCACCCTTTTAGTGATGAACCCCGGGAACCGTCCCTGCCGTGTGACCGGTCAGTTGGACATAGATGAGGACGGTGAGCACTCCGTACAGAACAACCGACGCCCAACCGCCGAGCCGGAAGGGTTCCATAAAGCTTTTCCAGTCCACCAGGAAGAACAGGTAGCCAACCACCGCCAGGCCGATAAAAATAGTCGCCATGAAAAATCTCCTTCTCTCCATTAAAGTAGTGCATGCCAACGTTGTATATTGTATACCAAGGCATTGGTCAAAATTAAAGGGAAAATTTTCCATGGAGGCCCATTTTGACTCTGTCTCTATTCCCGGAAGAGGTTCTTTCCGATCTGCATTTTGAGGAGCAGGCGATTCGGAGGGGATTCCGATCGATTGCCGGAATCGACGAGGCGGGACGGGGACCTTTGGCCGGGCCGGTGGTCGCCGCGGCCGTCATCCTCCCCGACCGGCATCATCTCCCCGGTCTTACCGATTCCAAAAAGCTTTCGGCGAAGAAACGCGATGAGCTGTTTCCGATGATCCGTTGTCAGGCGCGCGCTGTTGGGGTTGGCATCGTTCACGCCGAAGAGATCGATGCGCTGAATATCCTCCGTGCGACCCTTAAAGCCATGAGCCTGGCCGTGAGCCGGCTGAAGGAACATGCGGATTTTCTGCTGATCGACGGCATAACTCCTCTGGACATGGCGCTCCCGCAACTGACCTTGAAAAAAGGGGACTCCCGTTCCCTGTCGATCGCCGCTGCCTCGGTTATCGCCAAGGTGGTCAGAGACCGTATGATGTGCGGCTACGACAGGCGTTACCCCGGCTACGGATTTTCAGGCCATAAAGGGTATGGCAGCGCCGATCATATGGCGGCGATTGCCCGCCTAGGCCCCTGCGCTATCCACCGCCTGTCCTTTGGTGGCGTACGCGAGCACGTCGTAATTCCATGACCGAAGAGCGGCTGGAACTGGGACGCTGGGGTGAAGAGGAAGCGGCCCGTTTTCTGAAACGCCAGGGGATGAAAATCCTGGAACGAAACCTGCGGACGCCTGTCGGAGAAATCGATATTGTTGCCCGTGACAGAAAGACACTGGCGTTTGTCGAAGTGAAAACCCGGCGATCCGCTTCGTACGGGTCCCCTCAGGAGGCTGTCGGAACCGCCAAGCAACGGCAGATCATCCGCTCTGCCCAGTGGTACCTGGCCCAGGGGGGTGCTGCCGGGCTCCAGCCCCGCTTCGACGTGGTCGCGGTAATGCCCGGACCGGGTGGTGCCGAGATCGAACATATCATTGATGCATTCGGGATATGACGTCGCTGGAAAAGTCCTGTGAAACAGAGGCGTTTGCTTTATGGGGAAAATCTCATTACAATTAAAAACCAGCCAGTTCCTGAAGAGAAAACTATCGTACCGAACCAAAGAGGTTTCTCGGGACGTTTCGAAGAGCACGACACGTCGAGGTGAAAACGCATGAGCCAGACATCCTTCATATCATCCTTTGGGTTTATGCGGGTGGCCGTCGCCACACCCGAATTGCGTGTTGGCGATGTCGCCTTTAATGCTCGGCAGCTTCTCCGGGCCATGGAAGAGGCCGAGTCGCGCCATTGTCAGTTGCTGGTTTTTCCGGAACTCAGCCTGACGGCTTATACCTGTGGGGATCTGTTTTTTCAGCCACTGCTGATCGACAAGGCGAGGGAGGCGGTTCTTGAACTGGCCCGCCACACCGAAACGCTGAACCTTGCGACGGTCGTAGGCGCTCCGGTCTGCCTGAACGGCCGTTTGTTCAACTGTGCCGTATTTATGGCCGGAGGAGAAATCCGCGGGATCGTCCCAAAGACATATCTGCCCAATACGCAGGAATTCTATGAGGAGCGATGGTTCTCTTCGGCCATGGACCGGCGGGAGTCCGAGGTTGTCTGGGAGGGAATCCGCATCCCCTTCGGCGAGGACCTGCTCTTTTCGGCCGAGAACGATCCGCGCTGTCTGGTAGGCGTGGAAATTTGTGAAGACGCCTGGGTTGCCAATCCCCCAAGCGGAAGCATGGCCGTCGACGGTGCGACGGTGCTGCTCAATCTTTCCGCAAGCCCTGAAATTTTAGGCAAGGAAGCCTATCGTCGCGCCCTGGTTGAAGCGCAGTCGGCACGCTGTCTGGCGGCCTATGCCTATGCCTCGGCCGGTCCCGGCGAGTCCAGTACCGATCTGGTTTTCTCGGGTCACTCCCTTATTGCCGAAAACGGGACGATCCTGGCCGAGACGGCGCGCTTTGAATTCGCGACCCAGCTTGCCGTTGCTGACATCGATGTCGAACGCCTGGTGAACGAGCGGGTCAAGAACAACAGCTTCGCCGCTTCCCGATCGGAGGTTTCCTTCCGAAGGGTTCCTTTTCCTCTGCCGGAAAACCGGCAAGAGGGCGAGCCTCTGGCGCGGCGGATTTCCAGGACACCGTTTGTCCCTGCCGATGACAGGGAGCGTTCCCAGCGTTGCCGGGAGATTTTCGCACTGCAAACCACGGCGCTGGCGAAAAGACTCCGGCATACCTCGTCTTCCAGGGCAGTCATCGGCATTTCGGGGGGGCTCGACTCCACCTTGGCTCTTCTGGTCGCCGTAAAGGCCTTTGACAAGCTGGAACTGGATCGCAAAGGCATCCTGGCGGTGACCATGCCCGGCTTCGGCACCACCCGCAGAACCCGCAACAACGCAGAAAAACTGGCTGAACTTCTCGGGGTCGACTTGCGCGTCATCGCGATTGACAAGGCCGTCAGGCAGCATTTTGCCGACATCGGTCACCAGGAGTCGGTTCACGACATCACGTTCGAAAACGCCCAGGCGAGGGAGCGCACGCAGATCCTGATGGATCTCGCCAATCAGGGTGGCGGGCTGGTCATCGGCACGGGCGATCTCTCCGAACTGGCGCTGGGATGGTGTACGTACAATGCCGATCACATGTCGATGTACGGCGTGAACAGCGGCGTCCCCAAGACCCTGGTCCGTTATCTCGTCGACTGGTGTGCCGAGGCGGAGTTTTCGGGAGACATCTCCCGGGTGCTGCGGGATGTGTGCGAAACACCCGTTTCGCCCGAACTTCTGCCGCCGGATGAGAACGGCGACATCCGCCAGATCACCGAAGATCAGGTCGGCCCCTATATCCTGCACGATTTCTTTCTCTACAACATGATCCGCCTGCAATACGGTCCCAGAAAGATCTTCTTCCTGGCCCGGCAGGCGTTTGCCGGGGAGTTTCCCCCGGATGAGATCCTCCGTTGGTTGCAAACTTTCATCCGCAGGTTCTTCTCCCAGCAGTTCAAACGCTCGTGCCTGCCGGATGGACCCAAGGTCGGCAGCGTCGTCCTCTCGCCGCGGGGGGACTGGCGGATGCCGAGTGATGCGAGCGTGGCGCTGTGGCTGTCGGAACTGGAGGAGGTGACCCTTGAGCGATGAGGCTCTGGAGCCTCAGGGTGAATCCATCGCAACGGGGATTCTTTATCTGGTGGCGACGCCCATCGGGAACCTCGAGGATATCACGCTGAGGGCTCTGCGGATTCTCAAGGAGGTCGATCTGGTGGCGGCCGAGGATACACGGCACAGCCGCAAGCTTTTTTCCCATTTCGGAATATCCACCCCGCTGACCTCTTACCATCGCCACATCGAGGCCGGCAAGGGAGAGAAGATCATCGAGTCGCTGCTGCAGGGCAAATCCGTGGCGCTGATTTCTGACGCCGGCATGCCGGCCATCGCCGACCCGGGCTATCGCCTCGTTTGCCGCTGTCTGGAGGAAGGGGTGCGGGTTATGGCTATCCCCGGCCCTTCGGCCGTCATCACGGCTCTTTCTGTTTCGGGATTGTCGACCGACCGATTTGCCTTCGAGGGATTTCTGCCCGCCAAGAGTCACGGGCGCTGTGAATTGCTCGCTTCCCTGAAGGGGGAAAACAGGACTCTGATTTTTTACGAAGCGCCTCACCGGCTGCTGGCTTCGCTGCAGGACATGGTCGCTGTCTGCGGTGCAACCCGCGAAGTGGCGGTCGCCCGCGAACTGACCAAAGTGCACGAAGAGGTGTTTCGCGGCTCCCTTTCGGCGGCCGTCGATCATTTCAGCCAGTCCCGGGTGCGGGGGGAGATTGTCGTGATGCTCGGCCCCGCTGTCGAGGAAAAGCCGACGGAAACGGTTCGGGAAGCCCTGGAGCGTCTGCATAAGGAAACCCGTCTCAGCCGGCGGGAGATCGTCAAACGGGTCGCCCGGGATTTCGGCCTCCCCGGGTCCGAAGTCTATCGCCAGAGTCTGGAGCTTTCAGCCGAAGAGGAGCCCTGATGGAGAACAAAGTGAGGATTTTGCTGATCGACGACCACAAAACCGTCCTCAAGCTCATGGAGGCTGTGTTGAAGTTGCGGGGCTACGAGGTGCTGTACGCCGAAAACGGCAGCCTGGGGCTGGAAATGGCGCGTGCGGAAAAGCCGGCTCTGATCTTTCTCGATATCATGATGCCGGGGATCGACGGATTCAAGGTCTGTCAGGAGCTCAAGGCGGATCCGCTCACCCGGAGCATTCCCGTGGTTTTCCTGACGGCGCGGGGCGAGGAGACGGATGTGGACAAGGGGATGAAGATGGGCGGGGACGGGTTCGTCAAGAAACCGTTCAAAACCATGGAGGTACTGAACCTTCTGGAGCGTCACCTGGGGCGTTTCTGAACAGGCTTAGCGGCGGATATCGAAGGCGCTGAACTCGCCGCGAAAATCTTCCCAGTCAATGAGGATCTCCTCCACGCGTGCTCCCCCGGGACCGCGGCGGCATCCTTCCAGAACCTGACGCACCTCCGATTCGCGCCCCTCGAAAACCGCCTCGACATCCCCGTTGGGAAGATTGCGTACCCAGCCGGTGAGATGGTATTGAAGACAAATCCTCTGGGTGAAATATCGGAAACCCACCCCCTGGACCATCCCCCTAATCCGCACGGATGCCCTGACCGGTTTCATACCCCCTCCTCGTTGCGTACCTGTTCCAGAAATTCCTCTTCGGTCAATACGGGAACACCGAGCTCCCTGGCCTTTGCCAGCTTGCTTCCTGCTTCTTCCCCGGCGACGACATAATCCGTTTTGCGGCTCACCGAACCGCTGGCCCGTCCGCCGAGTTTTTCCACCAGGTCCTGCGCCTCTTTACGGGAGAAGAGGGTGAGTGCTCCGGTGAAGACGAAGGTCTTGCCTGAGAACGGTCCCCCCGCGCGGCGCTCTTCCGTTTCCGGGGCGACACCGAGGGTTTTGAGGTCCGCGAGGATTTTCCGGTTTTCGGCAGAGGCGAAGAAGCCGGTGACACTGCTGGCCACCTGAGGCCCCACCTCGTGGATGGCGAGAAGTTCCTCGTGGGTCGCCTGGGACAGGGCGTCGAGGGAGCCGAGCTGGCGGGCGAGAACTTTCGCCATATGTTCGCCGACGTGACGGATGCCCAGAGCGTTGAGAAAACGCGATAGGGGGCGTCGCTTGCTCCCTTCGATAGCGGCCAGCAGGTTCTCGGCCAGTTTGTCCCCCATCCGCTCGAACCGGAACAGGTCCTCCTTGGTCAACCGGTACAGGTCGGCCACGTTACCGACCAGACCCAGTTGCAGCAGCTGGTCGATATAGCGGTCACCGAGCCCGTCGATATCCATCCCGGCCCGGCGGGCAAAGTGCTTGAGGGATTCCTTGAGCTGAGCGGGGCAGGAAAGCCCCTGGCAGCGCGGCACGACCTCGCCTTCGATCTTGACCACCGGCGCGCCGCACGCCGGACAGCGCTCGGGGATCGGCACAAGGCGTTCCTGGCCGGTTCGCCGTTCCGTCAGCACCCGCACCACGTCGGGAATGACGTCGCCGGCCCGTTCGACCACGACCCAGTCTCCGACCCTCACGTCGAGGCGGGCGATTTCGTCCCAGTTGTGCAGGCTGGCCCTCGATACGATGACCCCGCTGACTTCGACGGGCTTGAGGTGTGCGACCGGGGTGATAGCACCGGTTCGCCCGACCTGCAGCTGGATGTCCTCGATCAGGGTTTCGGCCTGGCGCGGGGGGAACTTGTAGGCGATGGCCCAGCGCGGGGTCCGGGTTTTTTCTCCCAGCTCTTTCTGCAGGGACAGGTCGTTGACCTTGACCACCATGCCGTCAATTTCGTAGGGGAGCTGGTCCCGGCGTGCCATCAGGTCGGCATAGCGTGCCAGCACATCGCCGATGCCCCGGGCGGTGACCGTCTCACGCAGGTTGGTTCGCAGCCCCCAATCCTGAAATTTGCGGAGCAGGCCAAAGTGGGTGGGCGGCTGTTCCCCCTCGATCAGGCCGACCCCATAGCAGAAGATCTGCAGTGGGCGGCGGCGGGTGATGGACGAATCGAGCTGGCGAAGGCTTCCGGCCGTAGCGTTGCGGGGATTGGCGAAGGTCGGCTGACCGTCTTCTTCGCGTGCGCGGTTCATGGCCTGAAAATCCTCCAGGGCCATGAAGACTTCGCCGCGGACCTCCAGCAGGGCAGGACAGGGCTCGTTGAGAACCAGGGGGATCGAGGGGATGGTTTTCAGGTTCTCGGTGATTTTTTCTCCGGTGGTTCCGTCGCCCCGGGTCGAGCCGGCGATCAATCGCCCATTTTCATAGACCAGTTCGACGGCCACGCCGTCCATTTTCATTTCACAGACGTATTCGATGGACTCATCCGTGGCGAGAAACCGTTTGACGCGTCCGTCGAAATCCTCCATGTCCTGGTCACTGAAAGCGTTTTCCAGCGAGAGCATGGGCAGCGAATGGCGTACGGAATCGAACTTTTCCAGCGGAGGGGCCCCGACCCGCTGGCTGGGGGAGTCGGGAGAGATCAGCTCCGGGAATTGTTCTTCGAGCTCAAGCAGTTCTTTAAAGAGCCGGTCGTACTCCGAATCGGAAATCTCCGGACGATCCAGAACATGGTAAAGAGTGTTGTGATGTCGGATGATGCGGCTGAGTTCGCCGTGGCGGGCCAAAGCCTGGCGTTGATCCATGGATACAGTCCTCTGTGGATGTTCTGTCG
>QKGY01000428.1 GCA_003250235.1 Desulfuromonadaceae bacterium | reverse complement strand
GAACGCGGCGGACGCCTATGTCGGCAACCTCGCCGTGGGGACCTATGTGATTGAAAAGGACGGATTGGTCAACCTGAAGGTGGCCGCTCCGGCTCCCTATGGTTCCGATCCCCTGGCTATGGCCGTCCGCAAGGACTGGCCCGAGCTGGCGACCCTGATCGACCGGGCGCTGTTCGCCATGACCCCGAAGGAACGACAGACCATCCAGAACAAATGGTTGTCCCTTCGTGTGGAATATGGACTGCAGGTGATGGATATTCTCAAATGGGTGGGCATTGTCGGGGGTGTTGCCTTTCTGTGGATTGTCCAGTTACGCTGGATGGTCCGGCAGCGCACCCGGCAGCTGCGCCATGAGATTCGGCTCCGGCGTACCAAGGAAACGGCGCTGATGGCCCAGTCGGATCAGATGAACGCGATTTTCGATTCGCTGGAGGCGATTGTCTACGTGGCGGACATCACGACGATGCAGCTCATCTCCCTGAACCGCTACGGCTGTTCCCTGTTCGGCGAGGACTGGGGAGGAAAGAAATGTTACGAGGTGTTTCAAATCAACCAGGACCGCCTCTGTCCCTTCTGTAACAACGACAGGATCGTGATTGGCGAAAAGCCGCAACCCTATCAGCTTCGGGAGTTTTTTAACGAAAAGACGGGGCGCTGGTACCAGGCCATTGACCGGGTCATCCCCTGGCCCGACGGACGCATGGTTAAGCTCGTGATTGCCTTCGATGTCACCGACCGTAAAGAGATGGACCGGATCAAGGATGAGATGCTCTCCGTGGTCAGCCACGAAGTCAACACGCCCCTGACGGCCATGATGGGATTTGCCGAAATGATGATGGAGAACGACATCCCGCAGGCGCAGCAGAAGGAATATCTCGACATCATCTACCAGGAGTCGGAACGGCTGGCGGATCTCTTCGATAATTTCATCACCCTGCAGTCGGTGAAAATGGGCCTCGGCGAGACCTTTCATCACCGTATCCAGATACAGCCCCTTTTGGAAAGGACCGTCGATCTGTTCCGCAACCTGGCACCCGGGCATCAGATTTCCCTGGCACTGGAAACGGCGCTGCCCGAGGTTGACGGGGACAGCGAATATCTGTTCAGGGTCTTCATCAATCTCGTTTCCAACGCGGTCAAATATTCGCCGCAGGGAGGCGCGGTGCGGGTGACGGCCTCTGTGCAATCGGCAAACCTGGTCATCCGGGTGTCCGATGAAGGGGTCGGTATTTCCCCCCCGGAGCAGGAGCGTATTTTCGATCCGTTCTATCGGGTGGACAATCGAGACAGCCGGACTTTCGGCGGGATGGGGCTGGGCTTGGCCCTGGTGCGGGAAATCATGGACAAACACGGCGGGAAGGTCTGGGTGGAAAGTTCTGGAGCGCGGGGCTCCTCCTTTTTCATTTCCTTACCGCTTCCGGAGAGTCTGGAAGCGCAGGCACAATCCTTATCCTCATTCTCCAGGACGGCGTGATGTGCCACAGGGTGAAACGTCGAACCGGGGAAAATCTTCCCTATGCGGAATTAAGCAGCCAGGATTTTGCCGTTTCCTCATCCTGGAACATCTTCACGCGAAAGCCGCGGTTGTTCGCCACCGTCTCCACAAAAAGGGCATCCTTCCGTCTCTCCTCGTGCAGGTGGACGACGGCCAGTTTGTAACGGCGGTCCCAGCCGAAACGTTCGGGATAGGCCCCCAGGTTGTAGCCATCCACGGGCGACAATCGTCCCGGAATATCCCAGATGGTGAGGATGCGGGTTTGCCCGCATCCTTTGCAGGCTTGTGAAATTTCCCCCCATACCCGCATGGAATCCTCACCTTCCTGCCCTGGAATCCACTTTCCGAAGACGTCGATGCGCAGATAATCCGGATAAGACTCAATAGTGCACTCGTAGGGCATGGACGGGTTCCTTTCAGGAACGAGCAGATTGTGTCAATGAGGGGCTCAGATCGCCGACCATTTTTGTCGATGCCGTGGTGTTATTCCCTGATATCTATTGTGAATTAAAATTTCCCAAATTCAACCGGATTGGGTCTAAATAATTGGAAAAACATGGAATTCGAATTGGATTGAAAGATTTGGCGGTATTGGCAGAGACCTTGCAAAATGGTTGCTGTTCTGGAAGAATACCGTCTTTCGGAGTGCCGTTGCTCCCGGATTAGAGAGAATGATGTCCACACTGGTATCCATAAAACAGAGGCCTTCAGAACGGTTCAAGACGGGAGCCCGTGACTCCTGGTTCCTGGTTCGCAGTCCCAGGGCATTGGTTCTGGGTCTCAAGACCCGGTGGCTGGTGCCGGCGCTTCTGCTTTGCTCCCTGGTTCTGGTGCCGACCGTTTTGATCCCGACCACGCATTTCCTGCTGGAAAAAATCTATCCGCCCCAGGAGAAGAAGCTGCTCGGGTTGCTCAAGTACTCCCAGAAGAACGACAAGGTGACGGTGCGCAAGGAGCAGGCCACCTATGTGCTCTGGGGGCTGTCGGTCATTGCCGTTGTGGCCGGACTGATCTTTTACGCCCCGGTCGTTCGCAGTGCGGCCGAAAGTGCCGACGATTTCGCCCTGCCCAGGTTTCGCTGGCCCCGCAGAAGGCCGTCGGGGCGCCCCGCCACCCTGGAGGATCGTTACCGTATCGACGGGGAGATCGGCTCCGGAGCGAT
>QKGY01000075.1 GCA_003250235.1 Desulfuromonadaceae bacterium | reverse complement strand
GAGACGACGAAAACAATTTCCACGTCAAAGACGATAAAGAAAATGGCAACAAGGTAGAAAGGAACGGGCTCGCCAAGCCGCGCTGCGCCGGTTGGCGCGATTCCGGATTCGTAGGGCTGCTGTTTTACCGCGTTGCGGGTCTTATGCCCGAGAGCCCAGGCCAGCAGGAGCAGAACGCCGACCAGAAAAAGGGCAATGCCGGCATACAGAGCCAGGGACAGAAGAGCCTCGAGCGTTGGCTGCAGCTCTCCCAGGGAAAGGGCGGAGGGAATGTCGGCGGATGCTGAAGGCATAGACGGTTCCGCGAAGAAAGTCAGTAATGGTGATCGATGTCAGTGACCGGAGCAGGTCTTTCGCGGTGTAAGCGTCATGACCCGCCCGTAAAGCGGAAAAGAATCAATCGTCCAAGATAATAGCACAGATCGACCGATTGTCTACGACGAAAGGAGACTCAGGGGCGTCTTGCCATCCCCTCGGTGATGGCAGCTCGAGCCAGCTCGTCACAGCGTTCGTTTTCAGGATGCCCGGCGTGTCCTCGAACCCAGGTCCAGGTGATCTGGTGGGGTTCGACGGCCCTGAGCAGTCGCTCCCAAAGGTCGCGATTGAGAACCTCTTCCTTTTTTGAGTTTTTCCACCCTTTGCGCATCCATCCGTGGATCCATTCCGTAATCCCCTTGTGGAGGTATTGCGAGTCGGTAGTAAGGCGAACCGTGCAGGGACGTTTGAGAGCTTCGAGGCCGGCGATGGCCGCCATCAGCTCCATGCGGTTGTTGGTTGTCGCGGGATCAAAGCCCGAGAGTTCTTTTTCGCGGCTGTCATACCGCAGAATAGTTCCCCAGCCACCGGGTCCGGGATTTCCCGAGCAGGCTCCGTCGGAGTAGATTTCCACAATTTTTTCGGCAGGAGTCATCGGAATCCATCGTGTCGGTGAAGGCTGAAAAGAAAACAGCCCTGAAACCTTGCGGATCCAGGGCTGTCTTTTTTTGGCGTCCCCAGGGGGATTCGAACCCCCGTCGCCGCCGTGAAAGGGCGGTGTCCTGGGCCAGGCTAGACGATAGGGACTTGAAACTTCAAGTACCCAGCGGGAAATGACCCCGCGTGTACGAGGATTTACTGGTGAGCCGCGTTGGGATCGAACCAACGACCATCTGATTAAAAGTCAGATGCTCTACCATCTGAGCTAGCGGCTCGTGCAACAGGAATGACTTTATACTGGAAACGATTTCCGAAGTCAATCCCTTTTTTGAAAATTTTTCAGCTGGAACCCTTTTTCATCTAGGCGGCAGAAAAAGGATTCTTGACCTGAATGGTCTGATCTCTCCGGGGACCGACGGAGACCAGCGCAATCGGGCATCCGGTGACTTCCTCAAGTTTCCGGAGGTACTTGCGGGCTTTCTCCGGCAGATCGTTATAGCCCCGTGCTGCGGAGATATCGGACTTCCATCCCTCCATTTCTTCATAAACAGGTTTGCACTCGGCAAGGACCTCGAGATCCTGGGGAAAGATCTCCAGAAGATCGCCATGGTAGGAATAACCTGTGCAGATCTTGATGGTGTCGAGGTCGTTAAGGACGTCCAGCTTGGTGATGGCGAGGCCGGTCAACCCGTTGGTGCGTACCGCCTCGCGCAGAGCCACGGCATCGAACCACCCGGTACGGCGGGGGCGACCTGTCGTTGCCCCGAACTCCTGTCCCACCTGGCGGAGTTTCTCTCCCATATCGTCGTTGAGTTCGGTGGGGAACGGCCCCTCTCCGACGCGGGTCACGTAAGCCTTGGAGATGCCGATGACTTCATCGATGAAACGCGGACCGATACCCGAGCCCGTGCAGGCACCCCCGGCGATGGTGGAGGACGATGTCACGTAAGGATAGGTGCCATGGTCGACGTCGAGCAGGCTGCCCTGGGCGCCTTCAAACAGGATGTTGTGGCCTTGTTCGATGCTTTCGTTCAGAATCAGCGAGGCGCGACCGATATACTTTTCGAGCACCTGGGCGTATTCCGTGTACTCCTTCAAAATCGCCTCTTCCGACAGGGGAGACTGACCCAGGAAATTTTCCAGGTAGAAGTTTTTCTCCGGGAGGACTTCTTTCAGTTTGCGGGCGAACACCTGGGGTTTGACCAGATCATTGAGACGGATGCCCCGACGACCGATCTTGTCTTCATAGGTCGGTCCGATGCCGCGCCCGGTCGTGCCAATTTTGCGGGACCCGGAGCGGGATTCGCGGGCCTTGTCGATCTCCCGATGGTAAGGCATGATGATGTGTACATTGCCGTCGATGACGAGCTGACGGTCGTCCTTCAGATAGCCTTTTTTCTTCAGGTTGGTGATTTCGCGGATGAAAACCTCCGGATCGAGAACCACGCCGTTGCCAATAATGCAGCGTTTTCCCTCGTGAAGGATTCCTGAAGGGATCAGGTGCAGAACGGTCTTCTCGTTGCCGACAACCAGCGTATGGCCGGCATTGTTGCCGCCCTGATAGCGAACAACGTCGTTGGCGTATTCGGTGTAGATATCGACAACCTTGCCCTTGCCTTCATCGCCCCACTGGGCGCCCACAATAATTACATTCGCCATTTTTTTATTCTCCTGGTCAGACTTAAAGAGCGAAGCTTGGGTGCAGAATAGATGAATAGGAAACCTGTCGTTCAGATTCGTCGG
>QKGY01000122.1 GCA_003250235.1 Desulfuromonadaceae bacterium | reverse complement strand
GGCAATCCAGAACATCATCACGGCCGGCCAGATGATCGCCGGCTCCATCCTGATGGGCATGGCCTTGCGACCTGTCCAGACGGCCATCGGCACCTGGAAGCAATTTCTCTCCGCCAGGACGTCCTACCATAGACTGGAAGAAGTCCTGAGCCTCTTTGCCGTCAGAGAGGAAAGCATGTCGCTGCCGGCCCCCAAGGGTGCCTTGACGGTAAAAAACCTTGTTGCCGTTCCGCCCAACACCAAGATACAGGTCCTGAAGGGCGTCAGTTTTTCTGCCGATCCGGGGGATGTCGTGGCCATTATCGGTCCCAGCGCTGCCGGAAAAACCACGCTGGCCAGACTGATTACAGGCATCTGGCCGCCTTTCGCCGGAGAAGCACGGCTGGACGGCGTTGATATTTCCGTATGGGACAAGTCGGAACTGGGTCCACATATCGGTTATTTGCCGCAGGATATCGAACTCCTCGATGGTACGGTCGCGCAAAATATCGCCCGTTTTGGCGAGATCAAGTCTGAGATGGTTGTCAAGGCGGCCAAGGAAACCGGCATTCACGAGATGGTGCTGCAATTCCCCGAGGGTTATGACACTCCGGTGGGAGAAGGAGGGCTGTTTCTGTCCGGCGGACAGAAGCAAAGGATTGCTCTGGCGCGGGCGATCTACGGCAACCCGATGCTTTTCGTGCTGGATGAGCCCAATTCCAACCTTGATGAAATGGGGGTATCCGCTCTCCTCCAGACCCTTGCCAGGCTGAAGGATGAGAAAAAAACGGTTTTTGTGATCACCCACAACACCGCCATTCTTTCCGCCGCCGCCAAAGTGCTGCTGTTAGTGAACGGCACCGCGCAGGCCTACGGTCCGCGGGACGATGTTCTGGCGCGGATACAGCAGGCCCGACAGCAACAGATTAGGGGCGCGGAAAATACTAATATACCTGGATCGCGCCCGGATTTGGGTGAGAGATGATCGCGCTGATTGAGCAAAACCACAGGCCTGGCAGGGCCAGGTTGAGGATTTTGCGATTGAGGCGCGGTCATATATGGCCCGAAGACGGGATGCGTTATGGTAAATTGGTATTTTCCGCGCCCCTTAATGCAACCGCGAACCCGGTTTGAAACGTAAGGAATATCATGAGCAACAACGAAAATCCGGAGCTGAATGCCGAGGTGCCGAGTCCTTTGAAGACCAGCACGCGGCCAATTATTCTGGTGGGTCTATTGGGTTTGATTTTCGGTTTTGGTGGTTTTTTGGCCTGGGCTTTTTGGGCTCCCCTCGACGAGGGGGTAGTGGCGCCCGGCGAAGTCACGGTGGTGTCCCATAGAAAGACGATCCAGCATCAGTACGGCGGCACCATTCAGGAAATTCTGGTCAAGGATGGCGATCATGTCCAAGAGGGGCAGGTGCTCATCCGGCTCAATGACGCGCAACCCAGGGCGAACCTGGCCAACATCCGGGGTGAATACTACCAGGCCCTGGTGCTGGAAGATCGGCTGCTGGCGGAAAGAAGCGGAGCGGATGCCATCGACTTTCCCCAGGACGTCGTTGCCATGAAAAACCATCCGGACATCGCCGAGCAGATTCACACCCAGGAAGAACTCTTCAATGCCCGGCGGGGCGCGCTGCAGAGTGAGATCAATATCCTTAAAGAAAATATCGAAGGCATGCGCGAATACGTCCGGAGACTTGAAGAAGTCCAGGCGTCCCGGGCCAAACAGATAAAGATTCTGCGAGATGAAATGAAGTCCCTGCGGGAACTTTCGGATGAGGGCTATTATCCGCGCACCAAGTTCTTGGAAACGGAAAGGATGCTGGCCGAAATCAGCGGGAAGAGGAGTGAAGACCTCGGCAATATCGCCCGATCGAAAAAAGCCATAAGCGAATACAAACTCACCATCGTGCGCCGTCAACAGGAGTTTATGCGGGATGTGGAGGCGGAACTCAGCGAGGTTCAAACCAAACTGGCGGCCCTGAAGGACCAGTACGCGGCGACCAGGGATGTTCTGGAAAAAACCGAGATCAAGGCCCCGGAAGACGGCACGGTCGTCGGCCTTGCGGTACACACCACGGGCGGCGTGATCATGCCCGGAGATCGGGTCATGGACATCGTTCCGGGAGACGAAGAACTTATCGTGGAAGCCAAGGTCATGACGACGGACCGCAACCGAGTACGGGAAAACCTCAAGGTCGATTTGCGGTTTACCTCCTTTGAAGTCAAGAAAACGCCCGTGATCGAGGGCGAGGTGGCCCTGGTCTCCGCGGACCGATTCACCGATGAGGCGACCCATATTCCTTATTACCAGTGTCGCATTCGGATCACCAAGGAAGGCATGCGCAAGCTCGGCGACCGCAAACTCCAGCCCGGCATGCCAGTACAGGTCGTCATCAAAACCGGGGAAAGGACCCTGATGGAATACCTGGTCAAACCCCTCGTTGATCGAGTTTCTGTCTCCTTAAAGGAAAGATGAAAAAGGCTCTGCCGTTCCAGCGTGTATTTCAAGCGACGCAACGAGTACGAGCCAACACCTTGGGGTTTCGTCCCCAAACGACGACCTCCTCTCTTTGTTTGCCCAACGAGAGGAGGCAGAGAAAGGGCACCCCGCTCCTTGCCCTTCGGGTACCCTGCGCTCCGCAGACGTTTTGAGAGGGTGCAAAAACTCGCTTCGCT
>QKGY01000342.1 GCA_003250235.1 Desulfuromonadaceae bacterium | reverse complement strand
AAGATCCTCGCCAACAACAAGAAGGCGTATCACGACTATTTTATCGACGAGGCCTACGAGGCCGGCATCGTGCTGACCGGCACCGAGGTCAAGTCGCTGCGTCTCGGTAAGGTCAACATCAAGGAATCCTTCTGCCGCATCAAGGATGGCGAGATCTTCATCAACAACATGAACATCTCGCCCTACGAGCAGGGCAACCGCGAAAACGTCGATCCCACGCGCATGCGCAAACTCCTGCTGCACAAGGAGGAGATCGCCAAGCTGACCCGCAAGGTAGAGGAGAAGGGCCTCTCCCTGGTGCCGACCAAGATCTACCTCAAGGACAGCCGCATCAAGCTCGAGGTCGGGGTGGCGCGAGGCAAGAAACTTCACGACAAGCGTGAGACTCTGAAGCAGAAAGAAGCGGTACGCGAGATGGCCAAGGCTTTTAAAGGAAAGTATGAATAGTCACTCTTAAGTCCTTGTTAATCCGCATGAAATATGCGATACTAAGACCATGAAAATTCGCTGCGCAGGGTCCGTCGCCCGGAGGCCGCGAAGTAGAGAATATACACAACGATTTCGAATGGGGGTGTCAAGGTTTCGACGGGGATTGGAAGCGAAGGTTGCATGCCGGGGACGCCAGTGGGCCTCGTTAAAAAACTGGCACACACACAAACGCCGACTCTGACGTTTCGTACGCACTGGCTGCTTAATTGCAGTCACGTCTCTTTCCTTATCGCCCGCGTAGGGTTTGAGACGTCAATTTAGTGGGCTAGTTTCTGCAAGTGTCTATGGTGCAGAGGCGAAACTAAAGTAGACTCGCCTGGTTCACATCCTGTCTGTGGGAGATGCCCCGGGTTAAATTCAAAACACCGACTAAGCATGTAGATGCCTTACGTGAAAGGTTTTCGGACGCGGGTTCGATTCCCGCCACCTCCACCAATTGAAAGAGGCCAGTCCCAAAAGGGGCTGGCCTCTTTTATGTTTATGCGCGCGGAATCGAAACGAAACGAGCGCAGCCTGTGGCCGAAGAGCGGCCAGAGTGGGCAGCTTCATGTGACATGTGTCGAACCTTTTTTGAGGGCCAATACAGTCAAGATTCACGTATGGACTCAGGGATTACCTGATTGCGAAAAATTGATAAATCCGCTAGTTCTTAAAAAAATATCAATAATTCCTTGATACTCGATGATCAGAAGTTGCCCCTGATTTCTCTGCGAAGTACTTATGTGGTGCTGTAAATAGAATCATTTCTGTCTGCTCTTGTTCCGGCAGATTCGGGCCATGTTTTTGGTAACAGGGCTGGAAAAGTTTTACTTCTTGGGTGGTAACGATCTCAATGTGTTTTTAAAAATGGGGGGAGATTGGCATGAAATGTCCTAAATGTGGCTATGAACAGCCTGGGACCAAGGTCTGTGAATCCTGTGGGTTGATCTTTGAAAGGTATCGAAAGAACATTGAACTGCGCGAACAGATTCGGAGCGCGGAAACCGTGGAGTATCCACAAAAAGGCCGAGGGTTGATGGTTGGGATTGGCGGCGCTCTCGTAGCGGTTCTGATTGTTGGAGGCGTCGCCATGTTCCGCAATGCAGGAGTCGCACCGGCCGCTTCCGTACCGACACCCGTTTCTGTCCAGGTTACGCCTGCCGGTCCTGCGCAGGTTCAGCCCGATACCTTTTCAGGTCGCGATATTGCGAGTCAGCTCGAAGCGAGCGTCCCTCCGCAGAATCTTGTCGAAAAAGCACGAAATGCGACTGTATTCATTCAAACCCCTTGGGGAGTCGGCTCCGGTTTTTTCATCGATGACTCGGGAACAATCCTCACCAACAAGCATGTCGTTGTGTTGAGTGACGAGGAGGTTGCCGAACTGGGGGCCGAAATACAGGGCATGAAAAAAGAGGCCTCTTTGAGACAGGCAATGATCAAGTCGAACAAAGAGACTTACCAAAAGGTTGTCTCCGGAAAGGCCAGAATCGTCGGGAACCAGCTGAGCGTGAATGAGCTTGAAGAAAGAATTAAACACGACGATGAAAAGATGGAGGAATTCCTCCAGGTGATTGCGGACGCCGAACAAAAACTGGACGAAATGAAGTTTCGTCCTGAAATCAGCATTGTATTGGCCGACGGTTCTCTTCTGGATGGTTCCGTGGATCGGGTCAGTGATGAACACGACCTAGCACTGGTCAGTCTCTATGGCGATGTGTACAGCCCAACCATCCCTGCGGGCAACTCAGGTACTCTCGGCCAGGGGGATCAGTTATTTACAGTCGGAAGCCCCTTGGGAATTCGCCATGTGGTAACCTCCGGGATTTTCTCCGGCATCGTCGAGGTCGATGGAAAAGAGATGCTGCAGACAGATGCGCCGATAAACCCCGGAAACAGTGGCGGCCCGCTCATAAACGGAGCTGGCCAGGTAGTAGGAATCAATACCCTGAAAATCAGTGGCGCACAGGGGCTTGGTTTCGCAATCCCCATCGAGACGGCATTACAGGAGATGGTACTTGGCAATTAAGCCATTTTGAACTCTGAATATTTCCCTTGGAAAATGGATTTGTTTGAATGTGCTCGGGATCTTGCCTTGGGGACAGATCTGTAAATCTCAGGCTGTCCAAGTCCGGACAATTTAATCCCTCATCGAAAAATCAACCTGGGGTGGTAGAGGGTTATAACCTCAACCACCCCAAGTCTGCGCGAATTATCCTATTCGTTTGCTAATCCTGTACATGACACTTGTTGCACAGCGAACGCTGGAATTCCCCGTACCCATCGGTGAAGGGATTTCCCGTCCCGGCATCCGCAACGTCAATAGCAACACCATGCTTGTAATAAGGAACGGCTGTAGCAGGAACATTTGATCCCAGCGAGATCCAGGTTTCAGCAATAAAAGCCTCGGTCTGATCCCAGCGAAGAGCATTGGAAAAGGCGGAGGCATGGGCGCGATGGCAGGTAAGGCACATGACCCTAGATCTGCCGTCAACGCCTACGCCAGCCGTAACCGGATCTGTCGGGGCGGGCAATGCCGAAGAAGCTGTCGTCACGCCACGCTCGAATGGAACGAGCGGGTCATAGGCTGCGCTAACATTGCCCGTGAATTTTCCGGTGGCTACATAACTGTTGTATGTGGCAGGGATGGCCACATCGGTTGGGTGCATGCGTTTCGAGGCGCTCTGGGCGTAGAAGGCTAAGTGGCAGTTGGCGCACCAGCCGCTCATACCGCTGCCGTATTGGGTAGATGCGCCATCGTATCCACTGGCTCGGGTGATTGGGGCATCTTCCGAGAAACCGACCTTATTGGAGTCATACAGGATGCGGTAGTTGCCGGCAATGGTGCCGGAAACAGGAACCTCACCGTAGGAACCCGATACAGAGATCGGCGGCGCGCCAGCCGTTACGCCTCCTAGGGCTTGGCCATGAGGGTCATGGCAACTGGTGCAACCAAGATTAGCCGCTGGGAAAGCGCCACCCGGAGCCGTCGTTAGATTTGTGTCTGCAGCATAGCCATAATCACTTGCAACGATGTTGTGGCCGTGGTTGCTGTAGTTATCGGTCGTAACCGTATTGCGAACCAGGTAGGTGTAGCCGTTGTTCTTGACCCAGTGGAAATCGCCACCTTCATTTTTATTGCTGCCGTCAGCACTGGCGATATGGTAGTCACCGCCACCGCGGTGGCAGTTCAGACAGGTGGAACTGGCATCAGAACCGTTGGTCAGGGAAGGTCCGGCAGAAACGAAGCGGGAGTTGCCGCTTCCGTTGTGCATGCTGTGGCAGCCGTCACAGTGGGCGACGCCGCCATCATGAAAAGCGAATACGTTATTGCATAAGGTCAACAAACACAGAATGGCAGTCCATAAAATAAGATTCTTCATCATTTGGCTCCTTTGATTCCAATGCAAAGAAGTTGTTCAACCGACTTAACAGACTATTAACCTTTCTGAAGCTTTTTTATTAATTCACCTCCTTTCAATCTCAGTAATTCCGGTCGGTTATAGACAATATGAGCCCAACGAAAACAAGCAATTCAATTGCCAAGTCATAACTATATGTTTTTGCGATATAAATATGTTGTTCTGTTGGTAATTGTAAAAAAAAGCGACATATTTGTAGAGGGCGGCTGATAATCTCTGTCAACTTTGTCGACAAATTAGGCGCCGGCTTGTACATGAAATGGTTTATTCAGAAACCCATCGAGTCAATGAACTGCCGATGGACTTTGCCGGGTTATTGGAGGCCTGGGCGGACAACGAAAGGAAGGGGGATGTCGAATTCAGTACGATCCTGACGGACCGGGGCTCAGAACCGTTCAATAATTCAGAGGAAATTTTTATTGTGGTTTTTGGAGGATATGTTTTTTATTGACGCCATCCTAATAAAAAGCCCCAACCACTAAGTGTCGTCGGGGCTTTATCATCAAAAGTTGATAATCCGTCTTCTACTTCGGCTCCAAAGGCAGCCCGGCCTTCACCCATGCCTCAAAACCACCCTTTAACGGAAACACATGCTGATACCCGCTCTGAATCATCACTTGCGCCAGACCGGCGCTTGAGTTCTCGGCCGGTCAGGTACAGTAGGTGACGATAAACTGGTCTTTGGGGATGGTTTTGTAAATCTGCGCCAGCTCCTCGTTGTTTCTGACCCGAATGGCTCCGGGGATCTTGGTTTTCCCTTTACCCCAGTCGATGTCATTGCGGGTATCGAGAAATACAATCGAATCGTCCTGGTTCATCTTTTGGATGACTTGGTCAATGGTGATCCTTGGCGGGTCGTTTGCGGAGTGGTCTGCCGTAATCCCCCCGGAAGTGCATCCGAACAGGGCAAGCCCTACCAATGTCAAGAGGTGGAAAATATACCGTGATCTCATGTTGAACTCCTTATTGGTTGTTGAGCGTTTCTATAGTCTATTTATAGCTTAAAATAAATTCGTTGTACCGAAAAGGGGTAAAAAAATCCGTCGGACTGCTCGTCGAGCTCAGCTCAACACACAATAAAGAAGGGCGCGGGCTTTTGCTGAAAGCCCGCGCCCTGGCGTTTTCATCGGAATTCGTCTCCGAGGCGGAGCGCCTCGATCAATGACCGTGAGGATTGAAGACGATTATTTCGCTCCGAACACCTTCTGCAGCAGTTCGGTGGTGCGTTTCGCCGGATTTTCGCGGATAGCCGCTTCTTCTTTGGCCAGGTAATAAAACATGCCGTCCATCCCTTTTTCGATGACGTAGCTGGTCAGGTTGGCTTTGACGTCCGGGACAAAGGGAAGGGTGCGATATTGCCCAATCGCCGCATCGTACGCCTGGATGGCCCCGACTTCGGCGAGGGATTTGTCGATCAGCGGTTTCATCTTTTCGCTCAGCGGCGCGGTCATCTTTGCCTGGAAATAGCGGGTCGCCGCGTCGTTCGGGCCGTTGTAGATCGCTTTGACGTCCTCAAGGGTCATCTGCTCGATCGCATTCCAGAAAAGCGTCTTGGCTTCCGGAACCGACTCTTCGGCGGCACGGTTCAGCTTCAGCTCGAGGTCGTCGAACAGATATCCCATGCCTACGGCGCCGAGGGCCGTCTTGGCCCGGGTGAGGCTTTGTGGCAGGGGAATGTGGATCTGCGGGTCGGCGTTGAAGCCGTCCAGCGTACCCAGCTGTCCCACCACCCGCTCGGTGCCGACGCGTAGGGCATCCTTGAGCCCGGCGGCAATTTCCGTGGTGGGCAGGCTCTGAGACGAGGCGGATGGGGTGGAACCGCCGAACAGGTCCTGTCCGAGTTTCTGCCAGTCGAAGGCGTATGTGGGATGAGAAACGGCCAGCAGGACCAGAAGTGGAATCAGGGTGGCCAGGGCCCTGCGAGTGAAGAGATGCATACGGGTAACGGGCATGAGAGAAACCTTCCGTGTAAGGGGTCGTTAGGACGGTCATTATACACGGGAAACGTGCGTGGGCGGCCGAAAAAGACATCCGCCGTGTGATTGGAATCAAAAAGGAGGGCCGTGAGGACCCTCCTTTTTGATCCTGCATCTATTACCGCCAAGCCTTTTGATACGTTCAACCGAGCAGCGCTTCAGGCGGGGTGTACTCCAGGCCGAAAGCCTCAGCGACCCCTTTGTAGGTCACTTTGCCGTAGGCGATGTTGATTCCCTCGCGGACGCACTCATCTTCTTGAGCCAGCTGTTTCCATCCCTTGTCAGCGATGGCCAGGGCGAAGGGGAGGGTGGCGTTTGTCAGCGCCATGGTGGAGGTGAGGGGCACGGCTCCGGGCATGTTGGCCACGCAGTAGTGCAGGATGCCGTCGACGAGATAGGTCGGAGCGCCATGGGTGGTGGGGCGGGAGGTTTCGAAGCATCCTCCCTGATCGATGGCAACGTCGACCAGCACGGCCCCCTGTTTCATGGTCTTAAGCATCTCCCGCGTGATCAGCTTGGGGGCTTTGGCGCCATGAAGCAAGACGGCTCCGATCACTGCATCGGCCTCTTGCGCCAGTTCGCGGATAAGGGCCGGCGAGGACATCATGGGGAAGCAGTTTCTAGGCATTACCTCGGAGAGATGGCGCAGGCGCGGCAGGCTGGTGTCGAGAAGATAGACCTTGGCGCCGAGGCCGCAGGCCATCTGTGCCGCATGCGTTCCGACCACGCCGCCGCCGAGCACCAGGACCGTCGCCGGAGGCACGCCGGGAACACCACCGAGCAGGATGCCGCGTCCCCCCATGGAGCGTTCCACATACTTGGCTGCCTGCTGCGCCGCCATGCGGCCAGCGACCTCACTCATGGGCGTGAGCAGCGGCAGGCTGTTGCCCGGACCGGTGATTGTTTCGTAGGCGATAGCGACGGCGTTGGTTCGGATGAAGGCTTGGGTGAGCGGTTCGGAGGCGGCGAAATGAAAATAGGTGAATACGATCTGGCCAGCGCGAATCAGATCGTATTCCGTCGGCTGCGGCTCTTTGACGTGCATGACCATGTCGGCCCGGGCATAGATTTCTGCCGGGGATGCGACGATTTCGGCGCCGGCCTGTATGTACGCGTCATCGCTGAAGCCGCTGCCCGTTCCGGCCGATCGTTCGACAAGAACAGGGTGGCCATGGCTTTTCATCATTTCGACCCCGGCCGGGGTCATGCAGACGCGATTTTCTTCCGCTTTGATTTCCTTGAGAATGCCGACGATCATGGGTGAACTCCTTGTTGGGGGAATCGGTATGGGCTCTGTCCCGTGCGGGCATAGGCGGGCGCGGAGTGACAGATGATGTTCTGTTTGAAGGATAGCAGGAAATCAACGAATTTTAATTGCAAAGATGTCTCGAAAAACGCTATTGAATGAAGATAATTCTAAAAAGCGGAGGATTGGATGCAGGATATTGCGTCAACCGTACTCGACAAAATCGACAAGGCAATTTTGAAAGAACTGCAGCTTAACGGACGGCTGTCCAACGTTCAGCTCGCCGAGAAGGTGGGGCTGTCCGAATCGGCGTGCCTGCGCCGCGTGCGGATGCTCGAAGAAACCGGCATCATCGATCGGTACGTCATGCTGGTGAACCAGGCGGCGATCGGCAAACCGGGCAATGTCTTTGTCCGTCTGACCCTCGACGGACAGCAGAGGGAGAAGCTCGCCACTTTCGAAGAAGCCGTGCAGGGCGTCGCCGATGTGATGGAATGTTATCTCATGAGTGGGGATTTCGATTACCTGTTGCGCGTCATTGTCCGAAGCAATGACGATTACGTGCGGGTGCACAACCAGTTGACCAGCCTGCCGGGCGTCTTCCGCGTACAGTCGTCCTTTGCCCTGCGGACCGTGCTCGACAAGACCGAGGTCCCTCTGTGAACGATTTCGCCGAGGGGAAGTCCGGCTCCCCCCTGTTATTTTCACCAGCTCGGGATAGACTATCTGCGGTACGGGTGTCTGTGTCGTCGGCGTATACGCTCGGGGGTGAGAGATGAAGATGTTTCAGCGCGTTCTCATGGTCGATGCGACCACGGGGTTTTACAAGATGAGAAAGTACGGGTTCGATCGATACTTCGGTCCGGTCGACCTGGGCATCCATATGACCGAGGCCTACGGTAGCCTCAATTTCGGCGTCGGCATCTTCGCCGGCTCCATTTTCCCCGGCTCAAACCGGCTGATCGTCACCGGTTTTTCTCCCTGCTGGCAGGGGTACTACATCAGCTCGATGGGCGGGGCGGGGCTGGTGTTCGACAACCTGGGCATCAACATGCTCAGCCTGGTCGGAAGGGCTCCGGTCCCCTCCGTGCTGGTTCTCAACCGCAATCATGGCGAGGAGATCGACGTGGAGGTGGTTCCCGTCGAGGTGGAAGAGATATGGAAGACTGGGAGAACAGGGGTTTACGCCCTGACCGACACTGTGTATGAACGCTTCAAGGGGCGCTATGTGACCGATCCGCGCATCCTGGCGACAGGCCCAGCCGCCCTGCACACCGATATGGGCGGTATCTTGTCGGTGCCGATTTTCAAGGGAAAGATCAGTCACGTCGACACCTGGGCCGGTCGTGGCGGTTTCGGCAGCGCTCTGGTTCAGAAGCACGGGATCGTGGCGATCATCTACGGCGGCACCCTGGTTGATGAGGATTTCCGCGACCGCAAGGTTGCTGACGAGTGGTTCCGCAACAAATACGACCAGCACTTGGTGCAGAAGGATATGGAGGTCACCACCAAGTACCGCTACGACCACAAACTGCAGACCGGTGGCACTTTCGGGGTCAACTACGCCGGTATGGGGGGGCGGATCATGGCCTTCAATTACCGCACCCTTTTCTGGAGCGAGGAAGAACGGCAGACGCTGCATCGGAATTTCATCGTCGGTCATTACCTGAAGCAGTTCAACGAGGAAACCATTGTCACAAAGCAGCAGGCTACCTGTGGTGAGCCTTGCGTGGCGGTCTGCAAGAAGATGAACGGAACGTTCAAAAAAGACTACGAGCCTTACCAGACACTCGGTCCCTTGTGCGGCATTTTCGACCAGCGTGCCGCGGAAAAGCTCAATCATCACGCCGACGCCATGGGGTTCGACGCGATTTCCTGCGGCGGGGTGATCGCCTGGCTCATGGACCTGCTTGACCGGGGGCATCTGCCGCCGGAGGACCTGGGGGTGACGGAAAAACCGCGCTGGACGGTCAGCCAATTCGATGTCGAGAAGGATTCGATGCATAACGCTGAGCTCGGCTGTGCGCTGATCGATGCCATCCTCAAGCGGCGCGGCTGCCTGGACTTGCGCGAAGGGGTTCGCAAGTGGAGCCGGATGGAGTCCCGCCACCGCGGGATGGCCCTGCACGACAGTCTGGTCTATCTGGCTTTCAACCGGCGGGGCTGGATGGTGCCTAACCAGTACTGGGTTTCCGGCGTGCTCTCTCCCATGGCGATCATGGGGAAGTACTACATGATCTACAGTTACGATTTTATTCCGCCACGCACCTTGGGGCGGATGTGCGCCGAGCGCATGAAGAAAGAGCTGGTCGTCGACAACCTTGGTACCTGCCGTTTTCATCGCGGCTGGGCCGAGGAGATGCTTCCCGAGGTGATGGGATCGCTGTACGGCAGCCGCGAAGCCTATCTGCGCGCTATTGAGGTTCTGGCAAGCCGCCTCAACAGCCGCAACAGTCCCATTTTCTGGGAATCGGAGCGTAACATCGATTACCTGTACACCTTTCTGAAAAGAAAGAAGGAAATAGACAGCCTGGAAGACCCGCGCCTCGATTCCTGGCTCACCCGGTTTGACGAGGACAAGGTCGAGGCGGCCAAGGCGTTCTGGTACGAGACGCTGATGGGGATCGATGAGAGCCTGCGGGAATTCTTCTGATCGAAAGGGTGTTCAGCGGCAGGAGGCTTTGCAGGCGCACCCCTGGGGTGGGGCGGGGGTCATGAGCTCGTCGATACGGGCATCCATGGCCTCTTCGAGATCGGCGATGACCTGGGCGAACTGTCCGGCGGACAGCCCATTGTTGCAGAAGGGGCAGGGTGCCCTTGCAATAAGGGCACTCCAAGGCGACGTTTTCTTCACGCACGGGTGTTCTCCTTGTTAAGATAGGTGTTCAGTGTAACAGAGTGTCTTATCGCAGGGAAGGGTGAAACCCGGCCAACTTACAGTTGGGTAATCGAGGCATCGGGACAGTCTTTCATTCAGGGGGAGGAGCGTATGGCGTTGCGTATCCGTTGGGCTTATGGGACGAGTGTCCTTGTTATGTTCCTTTTTTTCGGGATGTCGGTTGCTGCCCAGGATGCGGCCGTTCTGCAGGCGAAACCGGGTTTCGACATGACCCAGGTTGAAAGGGGACGCTACCTTGCACGGGTGTCGGGCTGCAACGACTGCCATACCGCCGGTTATGCGATGCAGGAGGGACAGGTGGCGGAGACTTCCTGGCTGGGTGGGGATGTTCTCGGATGGCGGGGCCCTTGGGGGACCACATACGCGACCAACCTGAGGTTGTTCGTCGATGCCATGACCGAAGAGCAGTGGCTGGCGTTCAGCCGCAGTTTTCGCACCCGACCGCCGATGCCCTGGTTTAATGTGCGAGCCATGATGGATGAGGACCTGAGGTCGATCTATCTGTTCATCCGCTACCTCGGCCCCAATGGACACCCGGCCCCCGCCTATGTGCCGCCTGACAAGGAGCCGGCCCCGCCGTACGCGGTTTTCCCATCTTCTGCTCAATAAGAAGTTTTTACCCCTTTTCAGGGGTTCGGTATCTGCGAATGCCCCGCGGTTGTCAGAATCGCTTGCTCCATGGTAAGGTCCTTGGAATTCGACGGAGGTTGCATGAGTCATTCTGTTTCGCTATCCGGTATCCAAGCCTGTGTTTTCGATGCCTATGGGACTCTGTTCGACGTTCACTCGGCGGTTGCCGCTCACCGGATGCGCCTGGGCGAGAAGGCTGAGGGTGTGTCCTCCCAATGGCGTACCAAGCAGCTCGAATATACCTGGCTGCGCAGTCTCATGGGGCACCACGCCGATTTCTGGCAGGTTACGGCAGAGGCCCTCGACTATGCGCTGGCCAGTTACGATACCGTTGATCCTGGTTTGCGTAGCGATCTGCTCGACGCCTACCTGCGTCTCGACGGATACCCGGAAGTGGCAGACACGCTGAGAAACCTGAAAAATGCCGGGATCCGCTGTGCCATTCTCTCCAACGGCTCTCCGCAGATGTTGGCGGCAGCCGCGGACAATGCCGGCCTTTCCGAGCTTCTCGACGCGGTCTGGTCCGTTGAAGATGTGGGTGTCTTCAAGCCCGCACCGCAGGTCTATCGCCTGGCGACCACCCGTTTCGATCTGCGCGCCGACCAGATCGCTTTCATGTCGTCCAACGGCTGGGATTGCGCCGGGGCGGCCGCCTTCGGATTGCGCGTTGTCTGGGTCAATCGTTTCGGTCAAAAACCCGAGCGTCTGCCTTTCGGCCCCGAAGCGGAACTTCGGTCTCTTTCGGATCTTCCACGTCTCCTGGGGTTCTGATTTCTCTCTGTCGGAGCTTATACTCGTGATGCGACTTCCGTTATCCAAACGATGGGTCTGGACTGCTTTTTGTGCGGTTTTGCTGATATGCTCCTTGCTGCCAGGACCACGGCGTCTGATTTTCGAAAATATCCTGTTCCGTACAATGGACCAGTCGGCTTCGCAGATCGTCGATGCGGCCATCGTGCGTGCGGCCGGGGCTTATGCCATTGCCCGCACCATCAACGCCGTTGTGTCCGTGGTCGAAGAGAGCGAGTTGATGGTGGAGCCGGGCGGAGTCGGCGTGTCGCTCGCCATCGGGCAGGTGCTGGATCCCGTCAATGACCTGGTGGAACGGTTCTCCTGGGTGATGCTCGCCTGCCTGACGTCGCTGGGGATTCAGAAAGTTCTGATCGAAATCAGCCCCTGGCTCAGTATTCAGGTGCTTCTCAGTCTTTCCCTCGTTTTTTTGCTGGTGGGGCCATGGGTCGGCGAGCGCTTTTCGGGGCGGTGGCTCGGTATCGGCAAAACCCTGCTGCTGGTTGCCGTGCTGGTGCGGTTCTGTGTGCCGGTGATGGCATGGCTCAATGAGCAGGCCTATGCGTCGGTGCTTGCGCACCGCTATCATCAGTCGATGAGCGATGTGGAACAGGATATTGACCAGCTAAAAGCCAATGATCCCAGCGCCGCCCTGGAGAGCGATCAGGAATCGGCGCACCCGGACGCCGGCTGGATTGAAAAAGCGCGCAAAGCGTTGAGCCAAGGTGCGGAACAGGCTGTCAAGGTCCTCGATTTTCGCTCACGTCTGAATGCCGTCAAATCCATTACCGGCCGTATTTTTGACAAACTGGTCGAATTGATCGTCATTTTCCTGCTCAACACGGTGCTCTTCCCGCTGGCTTTTCTCTGGGGGATCATCCGTCTGGTGCGCCTGGTATTCAGACCGGATTTCGGGCGGAATCTCGAAGAACGATGGCTCGAAAGGGTGCGTCATCGCGATGCACCGTCATCGCGATGAGACGACTGTAACGATTACGGGGTGGCAAATTATTGCTTTTTCGACTAGGATGTGACCCCGGTTGTCGAACACAAACGTATCAGCCGGAGAGATCCGGTTCTTCAAGGAGGAAGTTGTGGCTCATTACACCTGTCCCGCTCTCGGCGGGGTTTCCGCCGACCCCAAAGATCTTTGTTCCGAAAAGCTCGATCCGGAAAATCTCTGCTGTTTCAGCTGCAGCAAGAAGTCGCATTGCGAAGAAGTTTGTATGAAAATCGCTTCCGGTCAGTCGAGTTGCGGAACCCTGGTCAACGACTAGGGGCCGCTTCATGCTGACCGATACGGAAAAGCAACACCTTCAGGCTTTGCTCGGGCATGCCGTCAACCCTTCGGAAGCGTTTACCTTGACGCAACTCGAGGGGTATCTGTTCGGTCTTGCCATCACCCCGGATGCCACCGAACCGGGAGAATGGTTTACCGATATTTTCGGCGAGTCGCTGGCCTCTTTCGCCGACAGCGAAGAAGCCGACCGTCTCTTCGGGTCCCTGACACAAACCTACCGTCGGCTGCATGCCCTGCACCGGAGCGACACGCTCGATTTTCCTTTTGATCTGTCACAACGGGACGATACCTTGCTGGAGCGTGTACAGCAGTGGGCCGTCGGCCTGGACCGGGCGCTGGCCCTGAGAGCTTATATCTGGATGCCGGAGGAGGTTCTCGAACAGCCCGAGATGGATGAGGACAACGAAACGATTATGAACTGCCTTCTGATCGTTCTGGGCGTGGCTCACCCGGTCAGGATACCTGAGATCTTCGAGCAAATAGAAGAACAGGGGGATGATATTCACACGATCTGGAGCAGTCTGGTTGACGAACTGCCGCTGGCTGTGGCGGCCCTGCAGGAGCATGCCGTATCGTTGGTGCAGGACAAAGCGGACGACGACCAGGAGCAGGGGCCTTCCCGTAAAACCAGCCTGTGCTCGTGCGGAAGTGGAAAACCCTATCTGCAGTGCTGTGGCCTGAATTAAGACCGAAGACTCGAATCATAAAAAAGGGCGACCAACCGGTCGCCCTTTTTCGTTGCAGCGGACCCGCTTTATTGGCGGGGCAAGGCAATCAGGCCGGCGCGGAGTTCCCGCAATTTCCCTTTCACCTTCCGGGCGTTGTCCACACCGATACGGATCAGGATTTTCTGCCCTGCCGATAGGGATTCGAGTTCGGGGCTGGCAAAGCGGTAGCGCACCACGTGACGGGTGAGGCGCACCGGTTCGTCCACCTCCGGAGTGGCCAGCAGATGGTCGATCACGGCGATCAGACGGTCGTTGAAATATCCCTTGGGGTATCCCAGATCGCGATACGCCTTCTGGAACAGGGGGTAGAAGCGTACATACACCGTGATCGCCTGTTCGGTATCCAGCGCTTCGGCCAAGGCTACGAACGGGGCATAACGACGGGCATTCTCAGGGCTGATCACTTCCTGCCCTTCGGGCCCTGTGACCTGAAAGGTGTCGGACGCGGGCCGGGTCGGCATCCGGTCAACGGGGAGTTGGCGGCGAGGCAGACCGTCCACGGTGACGACAAAACGGCGAATAAAGTGATCGAGCACAAGGACTCTGGCCGGGTTCCAGCGGGGGAACAGGCTGCTCATCGCTTCGCCCATTGCCTCATCGCTCTCGTCAAGGGCGGGCAATGACGGGGGGAGTTTTTCCTCCTGGGCGGTTGGTGCCGTCGGTACCGGGTGAAGCACCGGTGGTTGTTCCGGTACGGGGTTTTTGACCGGTTCCCGGGGCGTCTCGGCGGGCAGAGGTTCCGGTGGGACCGTCTGTCGGAGATAGGGGAGGGCAACATACATCGCCGCCAGGATCGCGGCAAGGGCAAGCGCCAGAAGAGTCGACTTTTTCATGATAGGGTTCCGCGTGAGGGTGAACGTTGCTGCCCGTTGATCGGGGTCGAGAAAAAAGGGTCTTGGCCCGGCGATGTGCCGTGACCGAGTGGTCGCATTCAGTTATACCATTTTTTACCGGATGGCAATAGCAACACCCTGCGGGGGAATCCTTCCATGCTCCGCCTCAGGAGGGTCTTGACCTGGAGGCGTGAGGGTGCCATGATCGGGTACAGCAACCCGGAGAATCTTCGACCATGCACCAATCCCCGCAAGACGAACGTCTGGTGTATTATTCCGAAAAGGAGGAGCTTGCCAATCGCCTTACCCACGGTTTCGGCGGCATCCTGAGCCTGGCCGGGCTGGTTTTCCTCCTGGTGGCCGCCGGACGAACGGGGGATCCCTGGCGGATCGTCAGCGTGGCGATCTACGGCACGGGGATGATCACCTTTTACGTCGTATCGACTCTTTACCACTCCGTCAAAACCCCTTCGGTGCGTTACCTGTTCCGTATCCTGGATCATGCCAGCATCTTTCTGATGATCGCAGGTACCTATACGCCCTTCACTCTGGTCAGCCTGCGGGGACCCTGGGGATGGTCGCTGTTTGGAACCGTCTGGGGGCTCGCCGTAGCTGGTATGATTTTCAAGGTGTTTATGACCCATCGTTTGCGTATTGTCGCGCCTCTGTTTTATGTCGCTCTGGGCTGGCTTGTGGTTATCGCCCTGAAACCTCTGCTGGCGAGCGTCCCCGGTCCCGGGGTGTGGTGGCTGATAGCGGGCGGGGTCGCCTACACGGTTGGCGTGCTGTTTTACGCCCTGGACCGGATCCCTTTCAATCACGCCATCTGGCATCTTTTTGTGCTGGCCGGGAGTCTGTGCCACTACATCGCGGTGCTTCGCTATGTCATTCCGATGCCGGTCTGAGTCGAATTGACTTCCTCCTTAGATTCCCATTGACTTTTTTAAGGCCCGGCATTATAAGCGTCTGGGCCATTCGTGGTACCGGAATCTCTACTTTCGTCGGATCCGACTTATGAAAATCGGGCTTGCGAGCCCAAGCGATAAACGCATTCTGGCAAAGGTGCCCCTTCTCTGCATGAAGGGGCATTTGTTGTTTGTATTGTTTTCCGCGTGGGTCAGCCTTCATCGTTGCGAGGTCGTGAAAAGAGGTCATGCGAAAAAAACTTGTTCTCCTGGTGACGGTGATCGTTGCCATCAATACGTTGGGCTGGTATCTGCTCAGCCGCCCGGTCTCTTTGCCGGACTGGCAGGGCAGTGTCCGGGGCTTCTCGTTCAGCCCCTACGCCGAGGGGCAGAATCCCCTTGAAAAGAAATATCCGTCCCGGAAGGATATGATCCGGGACCTGGACAGGCTCGCAGGGCTCACGTCGCGAGTCAGAACCTATTCTTCGTCCGATGGGCTGGAAAACATTCCTCGTCTCGCTTCCGAAAAGGGTTTTTCGGTAACGGCCGGTGCCTGGCTGGACCGGGATGTTTATAAAAACAACCTGGAAATTCAGCATCTCATCGACAATGCCCGTCAGGGGTTTGGTATCGAGCGGCTGCTGGTCGGCAATGAGACCCTTCTGCGCGGTGACCTGAGTGTCCCCCTGCTCAAAGCCTATCTCGCCGAGGTGCGTGCTGCAACGGATCTGCCTGTCAGTACAGCGGAACCTTGGCATGTGTGGATCAAACATCCGGAACTCGCTAACGCTGTCGACTACATCACCATTCACGTGCTTCCGTACTGGGAAGGGGTTCCCGTGTCTGAAGCGCCGCAATGGGCTATGGACCGCTATCACCAGGTCCAGAAGGCATTCCCGAACAAAAAGGTGCTGATCGGCGAGGTGGGATGGCCGAGTGCTGGACCCGTTTTCGAACATTCGGTGCCTTCTGCCGTGAACCAAGCGCGATTCGCCTCCGACTGGCGGATGCCCAACAGGTGGATTATTTCCTGATGGAGGCGTTCGATCAGCCCTGGAAGAAGGCCCTGGAGGGACGAGTCGGGGCGCATTGGGGCTGGTTCGACCGCCATAGAGAGGCCAAGTTTCCGTTGGTGGGCGCGATGAGCCCCAATCCGCTGTGGAAGGGCCAGGCCTCTCTCTCTGCCATCCTGGCGCTCCTGCCGCTTGTCTTTTTTCTCGCATATGCAACCAATATCAAACGAACCGGTCGCCTGGTCTTTACCGTTTTGATTCAGGCGGCATCCTCGTTGCTGGTATGGACCCTGTTTTTGCCTCTGACTGGAGGACTGACGACGGCCGGCGTGCTGGTCTGGGCGCTTCTGCTTCCGGCTCAGGGATTGCTGCTGGTGGTTGTTCTGACCAATGGTCTCGAAATGACGGAAATGCTCTGGGTCCAGCGCTGGCGGCGGCATTTCACCGCAAGGGAACCG
>QKGY01000300.1 GCA_003250235.1 Desulfuromonadaceae bacterium | reverse complement strand
TCCAAGTTCCATTTTCATCGGCAATTTTCCCAGTATGTCGGCATCGGGGTCTTCGCCTATGTGCGTGGGCAAAGACTTAAGCGGGCCTCTCAACGGCTGGTATTCCACAAAAAGGAGCGGATCATCGATATCGCCCTGGATGCCGGATTCGAGAGCCCCGAGGCGTTCGCACGCGCCTTCAGACAGGCATTCGGGCAATCCCCCTCTCAATTCAGAAAATCCCCCCAATGGCCGCCGTGGAGCGAGCGCCTGCGGATTCCGGCCCGACAAAGGAGCAAAACGATGGATGTAAAGATTGTCAATTTTGAAGAGACCCGGGTAGCGGTGCTGTCGCACGTCGGCCCTCCTGAAAATGTCAACGACGCGGCGCTGCAGTTCATCGCCTGGCGCTGGGAAACCGGCCTGTCGCCGGTCAAGTCCAGCCGGACCTTCGGCATCGCCTACGACGACCCCGAAACGACCGATCCGCAGGAGTTCCGTTTCGACATTGGCGGGTCGGTCTCCGCAGAGATCCCTGACAACCCGCAGGGGGTGAAAAACGCGGTGATCCCTGCAGGGCGCTGTGCCGTGGTGCGGCACCTCGGCTCTCACGATCGGATCGGCGAGAGCATCTACCCCCTTTACCGAGAGTGGCTGCCGGAGAGCGGCGAGGAGCTGCGGGATTTTCCCCTGTTCTTCCACTACGTGAACCTGGTGTACGATGTGCCCGAGCACGAACTGATCACCGATATTTATCTGCCGCTTAAATAGAAACCGGCCAATTGAAATCGTTCAAACAGTCTTCAGGGTGCGGGTTCTCCGCACCCTTTTTTCCGCCTCCACGGCCAGCAGCACCAGCAGAGGAAGAAAGAAGCAAAGCGCCAGGGACACCGGCTCCAGAGGCTGGGTGTTGAAGATGCGATTCAGGGCGGGGATGTAGATCACCATCAGTTGCAGGGCCACCGTCAGCAGCACAGCACCCAGAAGGGGAAGGTTGCTGAACAGCCCCTGCTTCCACAACGATTCGCTTTCCGAGCGGATCCCCAGCACATGCGCCAGCTGGCAGAAGGTCAGCACGGTGAAAACGAGGGTCTGCCAGCTCTCCATGCCGCGCTCGTAGGCCCACCCCATGGAGGCCAGAGACAGGCCGCCGATCAGCAGGCCGACCCAGACCATGTGCGTCCCCATGCCATGGGCGAAGAGACTTTCGTCCGGCTGGCGCGGCGGCCGCTTCATGATGCCGGGCTCGGCCGGTTCGGCGGTCAGGGCCAGGCCCGGCAGACCGTCGGTGACCAGGTTGATCCACAAAATGTGGATGGGCAACAGCGGGATAGGCAGCCCCAGAAAAGGAGCCAGAAACAGCACCCAGATCTCCCCCGAGTTGCTGGTCATGGTATAGCGGATGAATTTGCGGATGTTGTCGAAGATGCGCCGCCCTTCGCGCACCGCTTCGGCGATGGTGGCGAAATTGTCGTCCAGCAGCACCATATCGGCGGACTCGCGGGCCACGTCGGTTCCCTTGTCCCCCATCGCCACGCCGATGTCGGCTTTTTTCAGCGCCGGGGCATCGTTGACCCCGTCTCCGGTCATGGCACAGAACGCTCCCTGAGCCTGCAGCGCCTCGACGATGCGAATCTTCTGCTCCGGGCTGATGCGGGCGTAAACCCTCAAGTGCTGGACCTGCTCACGCAGGTCTGCCTCTCCCAGGGTATCGAGCTGGTTGCCCGTCATCAGCTGATCGGGGTTCTCGGCCATGCCGAGCCGCCTGGCGATGGCAAACGCCGTGGCCGGATGATCGCCGGTGATCATCACCGGCACGATGCCGGCGCTCTGGCAATCGCGGACGGCCTGCGGCACTTCCGGACGGGGCGGATCGATCAGCGCCACCAGCCCGAGAAAATCCAGATCCTTTTCGACCGTCTCGACACAAATCAGCGTGGGAAGCTCGGCAAACACCCGACCGGCGACGGCAAGCACCCGGTAGCCCTGCTCCGCCAAAGCATCAGCCTGTCGCAGCAGACCCTCCCGGTCCGCGTCCCCACATAGCTGGAGTACGCTCTCCGGCGCTCCCTTACAGAACAGCCGCACCGTCCCCTCGCACCGATGCAGGGTCGACATGCGCTTGCGGGTCGAATCGAAGGGGATTTCCGCCACCCTCGGCAGCTCGCGGCTCAAGGCCTGTTTGTCGTACCCTTGCGCCCTGGCCGCTTCGAACAGGGCCACCTCGGTAGGCTCCCCGTCCGGACCGTCTTCTCCCATCTCCACATCGTTGTTCAGCGCCAGGGCCTGCCCGAAAGCTTCCGCCTCGTCCGGTATGCTGTCGCGCACGCCGTCGTGGAAGCAGAAGGACTCGGCGCGCATGCGGTTTTCGGTCAGGGTGCCGGTCTTGTCGGAACAGATGACCGTGACCGAACCGAGCGTTTCCACCGCCGGCAGGTTGCGCACCAGGGCGTTTTGCGTGCTCATGCGCCGGGCACCGAAGGCCAGGGCAATGCTGACGACCGCCGGCAGCGCCTCGGGGATGGCGGCCACCGCCAGGCTCACCGCCGTAAGGAACATGAGCATCACCGGCTCCCCCCGAAGCAGGCCGACGACAAAGATCACAGCGCAGATGGCCAGAACCGCCAGCGCCAGTTTTCGGCCGAAAACGGTGAGCCGCTTCTGCAGGGGGGTTTTGCTCTCGGCGGT
>QKGY01000218.1 GCA_003250235.1 Desulfuromonadaceae bacterium | reverse complement strand
TCTCGTGGATGCGCCGATACATCAGGGCCGAGAGGTCTTCGTCCGCAATGCGCAACTCCCCGCGGCTGTGGCGGTGATGGAAGGGGGTTCCTTCTTCCAGGGTCAACCCGTAGATCGACAGATGCTCCGGCGCCATGCCGAGCACCCTGTCCAGGTCTCCCTCCAGCGTTTCCAGCGACTGGCCCGGCAGACCGAACATCAGGTCGCAGGAGAGGTTGTCAAAACCGGCCACCCTGGCCCACTCAAAAGCCCGGATCGCCTCATTCGGCGAGTGGATGCGCCCCAGGGTCCTGAGAAACTCCGGATGCAGGGACTGCACCCCCAGGGACAGCCGCGTTACGCCGGCGTCCCGATATCCCCGCAACCGCTCCGGCGTGACGGTGCCGGGGTTGATTTCCATGGAAATCTCGGCAGCGTCCGTCAGGCCGAATCCGCTGCGCACCGTCTCAAGAATGCGGGCGATGTCCGTCGCGCTCAGCAGCGACGGCGTCCCCCCGCCGAAAAAAACCGTCGTAAACGGCCCGTGGGTTCCGCAGCGGGCCAATTGTCCCAGGTGTGTCACCAACAGGTCGGGATACCGGGCAAAAAAAGGGGATGCGTCAGGCGTGGAGAAAAAGTCGCAATAAGGGCACTTGCGACGGCAGAAGGGGATATGGAGATAGAGGGACGTCATCCCGGCATGGGCAGGGCCTTTAACAAAATCGGGGCCGGCAAAACGGGCCCCGGAATCTGCCGGGGCCCTCAGGACGCTTCAGCGGTGACTTACATTCCGGGCACTTACTAGCGGAAGAACACCCAGGCCATGGCGGCCAGCAGCAAGACGGCCAGCAGCACCCCGACCCCAATGGGGTAGGCGCCCGTGGCGGAATGCTGGTCGATCTTTCTTTCCAGGGGTGCGGCCAGCTCCTCGTCGATACCCGAGGCTTCCAGGAAAAGATCCAAGCTATACTTCTGCAGGTTCCCGCCGGGATTGCTGAAGAACCGGGCAAGCCGGGCGGTCATTCCTTGCACCAGGACTTTCTCACCCCAGCGGTTCAACCCGTTCAGGGTCCGATCCGCCAGTCCATAGACCCAGAGACTCCCCTTGCGGTAAACCCAATCGAAGTCCAGATTGACCGCACGCATTTCAGCCGGGTAGATCCCCGAAAGCAGCAGCAGAGTAAAGGCCAGGGCCGAGAAAAACAGCAGCTGCGTCTGGGAGATGACATGGCTCACCGTATAGGGCTGGTAATCCGTGGCATAGGGCAGCAGGCTGTAGAGGTATTTGGGGAAAGAGCCGATGAAGATGCAGAGAACCGCCGTGATCCCCATGGCCAGCAGCATATGACGGGGCGCCTCCTTGCAGCGAATCCCGGAGTCGTGGGAGAAGAAGGCGAAGAACGGAATCTTGATGCCGGCGTGGTGGAAGACCCCGGCCGAGGCAAAGAGCAGAACGAACCAGATCCACTGCATCCCGCCGATCGCCGCCGCCTCCATGACCATCGACTTGCTGACAAAACCGCTGAACAGCGGAAAGGCGGAAATCGACGCGGCCCCCACGATACAGAAGGTGCATGTCCAGGGCATCGATTTGTACAGCCCGCCGAGATCGGTGGCATTGATTTTTCCGGTGCGGTACATCACCGCCCCCATGCTCATGAACAACAAGCCCTTGAACAAAATGTCGTTGAAGGCGTGGGCTACCGCGCCGTTGATGGCCAGTTGCGTACCGATGCCGATGCCGACCACCATGAACCCCACCTGGTTGATCAGGCTGTAGGCAAGAACCCGGCGCAGATCATTTTCGATGACGGCATAGAAAATGGGGAAGCCCGCCATGACCGCACCGATCCAGATCAGCGGATCGGCGCCGGGGAAGGCGCGGGCCAGGGCATAGACGGCCGTCTTGGTCGTAAAGGCGCTGAGAAAAATGGTTCCGGTGATGGTCGCCTCCGGATAGGCGTCGCTCAGCCAGGTGTGCAGCAGCGGCCAGGCGCAGTTCAACCCGAAGCCGATGAAGATGAGATATGAAGACAGATCCTTGAGGCCGATGTAATCGAAGGCGATCGATCCGGTCTGGTTGACATGCAGGACAATACCGGCCAGCAGACAGAGCCCGCCGGCAACGTGCATCATAAAGTAGCGGAATCCGGCCCCCAGGGCTTTGGGCGTTCTGCGCGCCAGGATCAGGAAGGTGGCACTGATGGTGAGGATTTCCCAGAACACGAACAGGGTGAACAGGTCTCCCGCGAAGGTCGCCCCCAGCGCGGCGCCGGCATAGATCAGACCGGCGACATGCTGCATGGTGTCCTCGACATGCAGCGCGTACAGAAGGGCCAGAAACGACACCAGATGGAAAATGTACCCGAAGATCAGGCTCAGCTTGTCCACCCGGGCCAGAACCAGTTCATGCCCCATGAAAGGCAGGACCCAATGGCTGCCGGCCGGAATCGCCAGCAGGTTGGCGAAGCTGAGCAGCGGCAGAAGCAGCAGCCAGGTGCTGCGGACCCTGCCCCGCAGAAAGGGGACCACCAGAGCGCCGACAATGAGGACCAGGGCCGGGGGAAGAGCGTTACTCATAATAATCCTCTTTTCGGATCACCATTGGGCGAAGAATGTACTTGGCCACGAGAACCAGCACCACGCAGGCGACAAATCCATAGACCGCATAAAACCCGAAGCTTTTCTC
>QKGY01000463.1 GCA_003250235.1 Desulfuromonadaceae bacterium | reverse complement strand
ACCGATGCCAAAGAGAGTTTCGTGGCCTTTCTTTTCTCTTCGACCCGGAAAATATGATAGCCGTAGGGGCTCTGGGTCAATTCGCTGATACGCCCGACCGCCAGGTTAAATACCACGGCGTCAAATTCGTCGGGCATCTCGCCGCGGCTGAAGAAGCCCAGGTCTCCTCCCTGGTCGGCATCGGGAGAGAGGGAGTATTTTCGGGCAACCTCGGCAAAATCGTCTCCCTGCCTCAGCAGTCCCAGGATACGTTCCCCTTCCTCTTTGCTGTTGACCACGATCTGTCGGGCTCTCACCTGTTCAGGGCGATCAAATTCTTCGCGGTATTCATTGTAATAGTCGGCGATTTCCTTGTCACTGACGGTCACCCGGGAATAAACCGCCTGCCGAAGGACTTTTTCCATGAGCAGCCCTTCGCGCAGTTCACGCTTCCAGTGTTCCAGGGTGATCCCCCGATCATGGAGCATCTCTTCAAAAGCGGTTCCGGGGTAATCTTTACGGTATTCCTGGTACGCATCCTCTTCTTCGGCGGTTGTCACCGTAATGCCGAGCCTGTCTGCTTCGGCGAGGGCCAGCTCGCGATCAATCACCTGAACCAGAAACGACCGCTTCAGTTCTTCCCGCTCATCATCCGTAACCGTCTGGTCAGACGGGATCGATTTCTCCAGGTCCGTTTCGAATTGCTCGAGGCTGACACTGCGCCCATCCACCTTCACCAGAACCTGGGATTGGGGGGCTTCCTTCTCCTGACAGGCACAAAGAGCTGGCAAAGAGAGGAGCAGGAGCAGGGCTGTCGTCATCAATCGGTTGGACATATAGATTAAAACGCCTTCCAAAAAGCGGGAAAACAAAAGGTTTCCCTCTCAACCGGCCTGGACGGCCGCCGGAAAGAAACCAGAAAGTACCTGTCACGCTAGCACAGTTAAAGAAAGCCATGCAATTCTTTTTTCGCCAGAGAAAGCAGCTCTTCGGCAGGCACGCGGCCAATGCGGACGGACAGCCGGTAATCCGGCGTGAACCGGTAGCGCCCCGAAGTATCCTCCATCAGCTTCAGAATCCTCTCCGGGGCCACCCCCGTCTTGGCATGGAATCCGAACAGCAGCTGTCTTCCGTCGTATTCGGCGAATTCCACCTTGAGCCGCTTCATCAGCACCCGCAGTTTCATCACCTCGAGCAGCAGAGTTGTCGGTCCGGGGATCTCCCCATAGCGGTCGCGCAGCTCGTCGGCAATTTCATACAGCCGGTCTTCCTCATCGGCAGACGCCATTTTCTTATAGATGACCAGGCGCTGATTGGGATCCGGGACATATTTCTCCGGCAAAAAAGCGGACAGACCCAGACGGATTTCCGGATCGATACGCTCTTCGGCAGCCTGCCCGCGCAGCTCCTGGACGGTTTCCTCAAGCAGCTCCGTGTACATTTCAAAGCCGATCACCGCAATCTGCCCGGCCTGCCGGTCGCCGAGAAGATCGCCGGCGCCGCGAAGCTCCAGGTCGTGGCTGGCGATGCGGAACCCCGCTCCCAGCTCGGTCAGTTCCTGCAGCACCTTGAGCCGCTCCCGGGCATCGCGGGTCAGGGTTCCTTCTCCGGGGATCAGCAGATAGGCATAGGCCCGCTGGTTGGAGCGTCCGACCCGCCCGCGGAGCTGATACAACTGAGAGAGACCGAAGCAGTCGGCGCGGTTGACGATGATGGTGTTCGCCCTGGGGATATCCAGTCCGTTTTCAATGATCGTGCTGCTGACCAGGACATTGGTTCGCCCTTCGATAAAGTCGATCATCACCTGTTCCAGCTCTTTTTCGCCCATCTGGCCGTGCCCCACGGCAATTTTCGCCTCCGGGACCAGCCCCTGGAGAAACTCCGCCATCGCCCCGATGGACTGCACCCGGTTATGGACAAAAAAGACCTGTCCTCCCCGGCGCAACTCTCTGAGAACGGCCTCACGGATCAGGTCATCATCAAAACGCGTCACGTAGGTACGAATCGCCAGCCGGTCGACCGGCGGGGTGTCGATGACCGAAAGGCTTCTCAGCCCCATCAGTCCCATGTGCAGCGTTCTGGGGATCGGTGTCGCCGTCAGCGTCAGGGTGGCAACCTCGGCGCGCATCTTTTTCAGCCGTTCTTTATGACTCACCCCGAAACGCTGCTCTTCATCGACGATGACCAGACCCAGGTCCCGGAAATGCACATCGCGCTGCAACAGCCGGTGGGTGCCGATAAGCACATCCACCTTACCCTCCGCCGTGTGCTCGAGAATGTCTTTCTGCTCCTTGGGGCTTCGAAAACGCGAGACCATCTCGATGACCAGGGGATACCCCTTGAAACGCTCCCGGAAACTCTCCAGATGCTGCTGTGCGAGGATGGTCGTCGGAACGAGAACCGCCACCTGCTTGCCGTCAAGGGCCGCCTTGAACGCCGCCCGGATGGCTACTTCCGTCTTGCCGTAACCGACATCGCCGCAGATCAGACGGTCCATGGGGCGTCCCGACTGCATATCCGCCAGGGTATCGCTGATGGCCTGCAGCTGGTCGGGGGTCTCTTCATAGGGAAACGCCGCCTCAAACTCGCGAAAATCCCGGTCTGGGGCTGAAAACGCATAGGCCTCGGCCATTTCCCGCCGGGCATAGAGATGCAGGAGTTCGCGGGCAAGCTCCTCGACGGCGGCCCGGGCTTTCAGCTTGGCCTTTTCCCAGGCGCCGCTACCGAGCCGGTCCAGCCGTGGCACATGCCCTTCGCCGCCGACGTATTTCTGAACTTTCTCGATCCGCTCCACCGGAAGATAGAGCTTGTCGCCGCCGGCATATTCGATCTGAAGGAAATCCCCCTCGATCCCGTTCATATCCAGGTGCTTGAGCCCCCGGTACAGGGCGATACCGTGATCGGCGTGAACCACATAATCGCCGTCACGGAGTTCGGCCAGGGAGGAGAGCAGGGCCTTGGCCCGCGCTTCGGACAGTGCCCGGCGACGGACCCTTTGCCCGAAAATTTCCTCTTCGGTGATAACGGCCCGCTTTTCTTCGGGCAGTCGAAATCCCGAAGACAGATCCCCGAGAACCAGACGTGCTTCCCCCGGTTCAAGCACAAGGGGGTGATCCGAATCGGCCAGGGTGAGATGCACACCGTAGGGTTGCAGCAGATCGGCCATGCGGTCCGCCTGCCCCTTCTGATGGCAGGCAAGCAGAACCCGCCATCCCGATCGCTTCCAGGCATTCAGCCTCTCGGCAAAAGCGGCCAGGCCGTTCTCCCCTTTGACCAGATTCTGCAGATCGCCGTTGCCTTCGCTCTTTATCCGCAGGATTTCCCGATCTTCCTGGAGATGGTAGAGGGGCAGCGCCGTGATATTGATGCGCCCGGGTCGGGACGCGATCGCATTTTCCAGCTCGTCAACCCGCAGATACAGATCTGCGGCCGCTGCATACGGCTCGTCCTTCTGCCCGGCCTGCCTTTCCCCTTCGGCAATTTCCATGGCGAATCGGTCGATTTCCTGTTCCACCTCATGGGGATCGATGACAACCACCCGGGCGGATGCGGCATAATCGAACAGAGAGTCCAGAGAGGGGTAGTTCAGAGGGAGAAGAAAGGCTCGTCCCGGGGCCAGAAGCCCTTCCCGGGCTTCCTCCAGAACGGCTTCCCTTTTGGGTCTGGCGATCCCGAGCGCATCGCAGCGGTCTTTCAGCTTCAGCGCGAAGGTATCCAGATGCCTTCCCGACACAATCATCTCGCGGGCGGGGAGCAGCTCCAGTTCCTCGAGCTCTTCGGATGCGGACCGCTGCGTCGCTGCATCAATCGGACGCATGCGCTCAATGGTGTCTCCGAAAAACTCCACCCTTACCGGGCAGGGTCTCGAAGGGGGGTAGATATCCAGAATATCCCCCCGCAGGGAAAAGGTTCCCCGGTCCTCCACCAGAGGCACCGGGTTATAACCCAAGGCCATCAGAGCATCCAAGAGGTCGTCTCGAGCGTAGTCCTCGCCGCTGGTGAGGATTCGCCCCAGCGCTCCCAAAACCTGCCTGGGGATCACCCGCTGCATCAAAGCCCTGACCGGAACGATTACCGCCCTGGCCCTTCCTTCCAGCAGAGCGGCCATCGAGGAAAGACGGGTTGCTTCGACTTCCGGATGGGGACTGAGGGGTTCGTAGGGATGGACCTCCCAGTGGGGGACCATGACGATCTCCCTCGCGCTGCCGTGGTAAAATCGCAGTGCCGATGTCATCCGGTCCGCCTGCTTCTGGTCGGCTACCAGAACCAGAAGCGTTCCGGTACTTTTTCCCAGGTATCGTGCAAGCAGGTAGGCCTCCCCGGAACCGCTCAGGCCAATGATTTCCGATTCCCCGCGCCTCTCTGTCAATTCCCGGGCGCAGGCTTCTACGGACGTATAGGTAATCTCTTCTGTCAGCGTATCGTTCGGCATAGTGTCAAAAATAAAGAAGGGCGTGCTTACACACGCCCTGGTTCTGGGTCACAATATCCCGTCAATGCGATCAATCCCGTGGTACCGCAAGCATCCTGTCCAGAGAAATGCGGGCCTTTTCCCGTATCTCTGCCGGCACCGTGATTTCGGGAGCCATGCTATGAAGACAATGCAGGACATCCTCGAGCGATGTCAGCTTCATATTGGGGCAGATCAGCCGGGAGGTCGGAAGGACGAATTCCTTTTGAGGATTTTCCCTGCGCAGCCTGTAGAGGATTCCGGCCTCGGTTCCGACAATGAACTTCTTGGCCGGACTGGTGCGAACATAATCGTACATTCCGCTGGTGGAGCAGATATGATCCGCCAGAGCAAGAACCTCTGGGGCACATTCAGGGTGCGCCATAAAGACGGCGTCCGGATGTTCTTCCTTGCTGCGCTGAACATCCGTTGCGGTCAGCCGCTCGTGGGTCGGGCAATATCCTTCCCAGAAATGGCAGACCTTGTCGGTATGCTCGGCAATATATCGGCCGAGGTTACGGTCCGGGACCAGGATGACTTCCGGGGCCTCTACGGAGTTCACCACCCGTACGGCATTGGCGCTGGTGCAGCAGATATCGCTCTCGGCCTTGACCGCTGCGCTGGAATTCACATAGGTCACGACCGGAACCCCCGGATGCCTCTTTTTCATCTCCCGCAGGCCCTCAGGCGTCACCATATCCGCCATGGGACAGCCGGCATCCGGTCTCGGCAAAAGGACGATTTTGTCAGGAGCCAGAATTGCCGCGCTTTCCGCCGCAGAAAACGATCACATCCTTGTCCGTTTTGGCGGCTTCCATGGAGAGCGCCAGAGAGTCTCCCGTTATATCGGCGATTTCCTGAATTTCATCGCGCTGATAGTTATGGGCCAGAAGCAGGGCATTGCGCTCCTTGACCAAACGGCGTATTTCCGCCTTCAGTTCTTGCTGGTTCATCGCCCACCTTTCCTCGTTTTTGATGCGGTATACTACATTCAAAACTCCCGCTATGTCAAACCCTTATACACGGCTTGCCCCTTGACAGGACAGGGGAGAAAGACTATTCTCAGCACCTTGGACCCTAACTCTTTTTGTTCCATTTGTCGAGGTTGTCTCTTATGTTTGGAATCGGCATGCCCGAACTGCTTTTGATCCTTGCGCTTGCCCTTATCGTCATCGGCCCGAAAAAACTTCCGGATATTGCCAAGGCTCTTGGTCGTGGGCTAGGGGAATTCCGTAAAGCTACCGAGGAATTCAAAAACACCATCAATACGGAGGCCCAAACCAACGAGGCCCGCGAACAGATTGAAAAGGCCGGCAAGTTGACGCCTCCGGGTGCGGAAACCGTCACACCCGAGCAGACTGAGAACCCTTCGGTCTCCGAACCGGAAGCGGCAGACGCTCAGCAAAACGTTCCGCCTAACGACACACCGGACAAGAATTAATCACCACAGCCCCCCGGAACCCCCTGATCAAGGATCGTACTGCATGAGCGACGAAGCCCTCCCTTTTACCACTCACCTGGAAGAGCTGCGCAAACGCCTCATTATTTCCGCTGGCGCCTGGTTTGTCGGCTTTCTCGCCTGCTACAGTTTTGCCGAGCGCCTCTTTCAGATCATTTCCGAACCGGTACGCTCCGCCTTGCCGGAAGGCAGTTCGCTGGTGTTCATCAATGCCACCGAACCGTTCTTCACGTATCTTAAAATTGGCGCCTTGGCCGGATTTCTCGTCTCTCTTCCGATCATCCTGTGGCAGATCTGGGCTTTTGTCGCTCCCGGGCTGTATGCTCATGAAAAAAAACTGGCCATCCCTTTTGTTGCTGCCAGCTTTCTCTGCTTCCTGAGCGGTGCTTATTTCGGGTTTTTTTATGTATTCCCCCTGATTTTCACCTTTCTCATCAAATTCGGCACCAGCACCGGGCAGATCAGCGCCATGTTGTCCATGGGCGCGTACCTGTCCCTCTCCAGCAAGCTGTTGCTTGCCTTTGGCTTGGTGTTCGAGTTGCCCATCATTATTTTCTTTCTGGCCCGCATGGGCATTGTCGATCATCTCTGGCTGCGTAAAAACCGCAAATACGCCCTTCTTGTTGCCTTTATCGTCGGGGCCGTTCTGACTCCTCCGGACGTCGTTTCTCAAACCGCTCTCGCTCTTCCGTTCATCTTGCTTTACGAGGTGGGGATCTGGGTTGCCCGTTTCTTCGGGAAGAAGAAAGCCGTCGAGGACGAGGCACCCGAATCCAACGACGCTCCTACCGACTAGTTTTTTCCGCCGGAACCATCCGACCCTAGGATACGGACGTTCGGTTCAGCTGCCATGACTGATGCCCTTCATATCGATGCGCTCAATAAAGCCTATTCGGGCAACCGGGTAGTCAAGGACCTGAGCTTCGCCATCGAGCCCGGGGAAATTTTCGGATTGCTTGGTCCCAACGGCGCCGGTAAGAGCACAACGATCAATATGATCGGCGGTGTATCGCGCATCGATTCCGGAACCATTCGCGTCTTCGGGTTTGACAACCAGAAAGAATACCTCACCACGCGCCGGCTCGTCGGCATCATGCATCAGGAAATCGTCACCGATACCTTTTTCACCATCGACAAGGCACTCCGCATTCACCCCGGGTACTACGGGGTTCGCCTCGATAAGGCCTGGATGAACCTGCTCATCGACCGTCTCGCTCTTGAACCCCATCTTCATAAACCGATGAACAAGCTATCCGGTGGGCTCAAGCGTCGCCTCATGGTTGCCAAAGCCCTCATTCACAAGCCCCGCCTTCTGATTCTCGATGAACCGACGGCGGGTGTGGATGTCGAGCTCCGTCACAGCCTGTGGCAATTCGTTCGCGAAATCAATCAAGAGGGGACGACGGTTCTGCTCACCACGCACTATCTGGAGGAAGCTCAGCAGATGTGCGGTCGCATTGCCATTATGAATCACGGCAGCCTTGTTGCCTTGGACAGCACGTCGCATCTGATGTCCCAGCTCGAAGAGCGAAAAATCATCTTACAGCTCAGCTCCCCACTCGACGCATTACCCTCAGAGCTTTCCGCGTTTCACGTGCAACGGCTTGGCGGAGGGACCCGTCTGGTCCTCCATCTTCCCAAAGGCTGTTCCGCCGGCGAGGCTTTACGGAAAGTATGTGCGCTCGGCCTTCCCGTTGCCGAAGTTGAAACCGTCAAAGCCAGCCTTGAAGACGTTTTTCTTGAACTCACCGGCATGAAAGGATCGATCGAATGAACGGAAACAGCCAACAGGAACAGCCGTTTCGGTGGTGGCTTCCGTTTGTCACTCTTCTCAAAAAGGAAATTCTCCGTTTTTTCCGTGTTTCCGTACAGACCCTGCTGACTCCGATTATTACCGCCTCTCTCTATCTCTTCGTTTTCGGAGCCACGTTGGGTAACCGGATCTCGGTTCTCGAAGGGTTCAACTACGCGCAGTTCGTCGTCCCCGGGCTTATCCTCATGGGGGTGATCAATAACTCTTTTGCGAATGTTTCTTCTTCTCTTTTCATGTCCCGGTATCTGGGCAACATTGTCGATCTGCTCGTGACCCCCATTACCCCGGGACAGTTTATTTTTGCGTACACCCTGGCCGCCATGATTCGCGGCCTTCTCGTCGGCTTTGTGGTCAGCATCATTTCTTTATTTTTTGCAACCCTCCCCTGGACGCATCTTTTTCTCGCCATTCTCATGGCCTGCCTGGCCAGTTTTCTTTTTGCCCAACTGGGAATCATCGCTGCCATCTACTCCAATACCTTTGATGCCCTTTCCATGTACAACAACTTTCTGATTCTTCCTCTTATCTATCTCGGCGGGGTTTTTTATCCCATCTCCATTCTCCCGCCGCTTTGGGAAGGGCTCTCCCGCATTAATCCGTTGTTCTATCTGATCGATGGATTTCGCCATGCCATTCTGGGGGTGGGCGATGTCCCTCTTCTTTTTTCGTTTGCATGGACTGCCTTGATCAGTCTCGTTCTGTTTCTCTGGGCGGCACTTCTTATAAAAAAAGGGCACCGTCTGCGATCCTGACGGGGCCCTTTTTTTCTGGATAAGATGTCGACGCTTAAGAAAGAAACAGCTTCACAAAGTGTTCGAAGACCCCTTGCTCCATGTCTACAACCAGCTTTTCCTTCATTAATTTCAAGGTCTCAAAGGTTGATATCCGCCGATGGTAGGGACGCTCAGCCGTTAATGCCTCATAGATATCGACTACACGACAGATGCGGGCATAGGGATGAATATCCTTGCCCTTGAGCCCATAGGGATAGCCCCCACCGTCATCACGCTCATGATGCTGTAGAGTCAGGTACTTGAACTCTTCCGTCATGACACCGTTTTCCAGGAGAATATTATAGCCATCTTCGGGATGCTTATTGATGATTGTGCGCTCTTCAGGCGTCAGAGGCCCTGGTTTTGTGATGATTTCGATCGGTGTCCGACATTTACCCAGGTCGTGGAGAAAAAAACCCGCCCCGAGTGAATGCAGATCCTTGATAGCATCGGCTCCAAAATAGTGCCTTGCCAGGGCGATTCCGAAGATACCCACGTTGGTGGAATGGGTATAGGTGCTCTGGTCGTAATCGGTCAGTTTGATCAGGCATCGTGTTGCCAGATCGTCCGTCACGATCAAATCCATGGTCGGTGCGATCATATCGATCGCCATATTGATGAACGACGCGCGCGGATCATCAAAAACGTGGTGGAGAATTTCGCGGCAGGAGGAATAGACCGCTTTGGCTTTGTGCTCAGAGTCTATATGCGGATCTTTGACAACCTGTTCCGTAAAGGAACGCAGGTAGGAGTAATAGTCCTCACTCTCTTCCGGGGCGATATAGAGGGTTTTAACAGCATGCTCTGCCAGATTGGCACACAGGTCAACACTCAGAGGCAACCCCTTCTGGGCAAAAAGGATATAGTCCTCATCACCGACCTTGCGATACATGTCGCAGGGGGCCTTGCGCTCACCTTGTAATAAGCTCAGACCGACGGCCAGCATGTCACGTACTCCCTCGAACAGGTTGCGCTCTAGATTTGCAGAAAGGGGACCCTTGGGGTCCCCTTTCTGCTGTTTATTACAAATCAAAATTTTGCCGTAAAACCAACCCGAACATTCTCATCGATATGAGTGGTTCTCTGATATTCGAAGTCCGCCTTGATGTTCTGATAATCCACATACACCTTAACATTCGGCATGATGGCAAACGATACTCCCACATTGGTTTCCAGGAGTCGATCCAGATCCAAAAGACTGAAAATCTTCGGGGCATAACCGATTTTACCCTCAAACCCAAGGCCCCCAAGGGTTGGTGGCGCATACGCTATCTTCCCAATTACCCCCAGGGCCAGCATATCCTGGTTCACATCCGTCGTCCCGCCATATACGTCGCCACCGATGCCGAAACGAAGTCCAGGGGCGTTTCCGGGCTCACCGGAAAACTCGAATCCGATCGTGCCCAATTTCGTTTCCTTGTCTTGGTTATACAGCCCGCGAAAGTTCAAAAGCGAGGTGCCGTAATAATCCTGATTGATGACATGAGCATATCCGAGCTGTGCGCTGTCGTCATTGAACTCCAGGCTGATTGACTCCGCATAGGTCACTGAAGTGGCCATTAGGATAAACAGTAATGCGATCCCTAAACGTTTCATTTTACATCTCTCCTTCATAACAGATTTATCGGTCACTATGGCATAACCGTGATTGCGAATCAACACCACTTCTATCCTCTTTATTTTCTTCCATCACACAAAAGGCCGACATTCTTAAGAACGTCGGCCTCCAGTTTCTATTAATCTTAAATAATTTCAGACGTCTATTGCTTGTTGATAAATGGATTTTTCCACTTTCCGGCCCTCTTCCTTGGCCAGGCTCTGCAAAAGTACCTGTCCCCCGTAACTCGCTGTCTTTTTTACCAGGTTGTCAGCCTTTTCACCGTTGTGCGCCTTAAAAGCCTCAATGATCTTTTTATGTTCGTCCACAGAAATCTTCATACGCCCCGGCAGGGACAGGGACGCCATACGCAGGCGATTGAAGCGCATCATCATCTGCCCGATCAGCTCGCGAAGCTTTTCGTTTCCGGCTGCGCGGATGAACAAGTCATGAAATTCGTTGTGGACTTTGAAAAAGTTTTTGACATCTTCGTCGTCGGCCAGTTGCTGCAACCGTTCGTTTATGCTCTCCAGTTTTTCGATATCCTTGTCGGAGAGATTTTCCGCAGCCATTCTTGCAGCATATCCCTCCAGAATGCTTTTTATGGCATAGAACTCTTCGACATCCCGTTCAGAAAGGGAGGTGACAACAGCCCCTTTTCTGGGAATTACCGTTAAGTACCCCTCTGATTCCAACTGCCGAAAGGCCTCACGGATAGGGGTCCTGCTGATTCCGAACCTTTCAGCAAGTTCCGGTTCGGCAACTTTTTCCCCGGCTTTCAGCGTTCCTTTAAGGATGGCCTCCCGGATCGTTTCCAGGATCTTTTCCCGCAGCGTTTGATGCCGTTCAATCGGTTTTTTTCGCATTGCGGTTTCCAGTCTCCCTTATAAAAATTTTACAAATTGTATACAGTATACATAAACTGTCAAGCCTTTTCTGAGGTGTTTTATAATATGCAACCCTTTATATCTACTTGCCTTTTCCATTTCTGACCGCTATCATTGCACCGCGTTATCCCCGGGAGAAACTATGGATTCCATTCGTAATCTTCGCTTCTCTATCGCCATACTCGTTCTGGTAATTGGCTGTGGCACTGTCGGTTATAGCCTTATCGAAGGGTGGACCCCTTTCGATTCGTTGTATATGACCGTAATCACTTTGGCTACAGTTGGATTCAAGGAGGTTCATGATCTCTCCCCCGAAGGTAAAATTTTTACGATAATCTTAATTATCTTCGGAGCCGGCATTATCGCTTATGCGATTGGCAGTCTGATCCAGTTCATGGTCGAAGGGCAGTTGCGGCAGATTCTCGGGAGGAAAAAATTGGAAAAGCAGATCAGCAAACTCAAAGGTCACTACATCATTTGCGGTTATGGGCGTATCGGTACCCTGATCTGTAAGGAGCTTGCTGCCAGACCGCTCCCCTTTGTCGTGGTTGAACACAATCCGGAACGCTGTGAAAAGCTTGCCACTGATAGAATTCTTTTCGTTCGAGGAGATGCCACCGACGACGACTGCCTGATGGCAGCAGGCATTGATCGGGCGAAGGGTTTGATCACGGCGGTCACCTCCGATACCGATAACGTGTATATTACCCTTACCGCACGTGGCCTTAACCCCGACCTTTTTATTCTTGCCCGCTCAGGTGAAGAAGGATCTGAGAAGAAGCTGAAGCGCGCCGGAGCTTCAAAGGTCATTTCTCCCTATACGATTGGCGCCTATCGTATGGCTCAAGCCATCTTGAGACCTTCTGTTGTCGATTTCATTGAAATTGCCACGGCCGGTAAAAACCTGGAGCTGCAGCTGGAAGAGATTCTTGTCAATCCGACTTCACACCTGGTCGGTACGTCTCTCATCACATCGGGCATTCGCAAGGATCTAGGAATCATCATTGTCGGAATCAAGAAAGGGGACGGTAAAATGATTTTCAACCCCGCTTCCAACACCTTGATAGACTCCGGTGATGTGCTCATTACTCTCGGCCAGCAGTCTGCCATTCAAAACCTGGAAGCGATCGCCGGCGGTGAAAGTATCCTATGACCCCTTCCTTGTTTGTCCATACCCCCTGGGTGCAATTCACTTCGCGTATGTCCTTTCTTTCGGAGCATGGCCTTCAACCGGAAATTGCATTCAAGGCCGCAGATCTCGATACCCTTTCTTCGCACGATTTGCAAACAGTTCGGCATTTTCTGGAAGATTTACATCTCTCCAATACACTCCATGCGCCTTTTATGGACTTGAACCCTGGAGCACTTGACCCCAGGGTTCAGGAGGTTACGGCCCAACGTTTTATGCAGACGCTGGATGCGGCAGAAGCACTTGGTTCCCATCTGGTTGTTTTTCACCCCGGATATGATACCTGGCGATACGGCGGGCAAAGTCATCTGTGGATCGAGCAGAACCTTCGTTTTTGGCCGGAATTTATTCGACGCGCTGAAAAGCTTCGTTGCCACATTGTCCTTGAAAACATCTTTGATGAAACCCCGGACAACCTGCAGACGGTCTTAAGGCATTTCCACTCGCCGTGGTTTGGTGCCTGTTTTGATATCGGCCACTGGCGTTTGTTCTCGAAGACTCCCATTACTGAATGGCAAACGTCTCTACGCCCCTACCTGAAACATTTTCACCTGCATGACAATTTCGGTAAACGCGACGACCACCTCCCCATTGGAGAGGGAGATATTTCCTTTCAGCCACTTTGGGAAACACTCTCACTTTTGCCTGATCCGCCCAGCCTCACTCTTGAGGCCCACGATGCGGATGCGATCCTTCGTTCTCGACAGGCTCTTCTTTCAGTCGGAGTTGTCTGAGTCATCCTCTTTTATTTCAATCAATGATCCCCGTTTCACACTCTGGTGTCCGAATCGTTCATGCAGTGTATCGACCGCCTGATCGAGAGCTTTGTGGCGGGTTTCCTCCTTCGAAACAAACAGAGACAACTGTCCTTCCTCTTTACCGGATAGTTGCGCTGTATTCACCCCCAATAATCGGATCCCTTTACTCCCCGCCTCTGACTTTTCAAGCAACTCTTTTGCGGCTGTCATGATCGGTTTCAGACTGTCAGTCGGTTCTGAAAATTGTTTTGAATGGGTGTGCAAGACGAAATCGCCGTATCGAATTTTAAGCGTCAGATTTCCTGCCATCATACCCGTTTGGCGAAGACGCCATGCAACCTTCTCCGCCAGAGCCAGCAGATGAATCTTCAGCTCTTCCCTGTCCCAGATATCTTTGGCAAATGTCTCTTCGTTTCCGATGCTTTTTATCGTCCCTGCCGATTCCACTTTTCTGTCGTCCTTGCCCCTCGCCAGAAAGTAGAGTCGTTCTCCCAGCACACCGAACATTTTGGTCAACCTCTCCCGCGTAAGACTCCTCAACTCCTTAATCGTCTTCACGCCGCTTTGTTCCAAACGTTCGGCGCCCCTAGGACCTACCCCCCAGATACGATTCACCGGAAGAGGCAGCAAGAAACGATCGACCTCATCGGGATGTATTTCAAGTAGTCCATTGGGTTTTGCTTCCTCCGATGCCAGTTTTGCCAAAAATTTATTTCCGGCAACTCCAGCGCTTGCCGGTAGTCCACATTCCCGGGCTATTCGTTCTCTGATTTGCTCCGCAATCTCCCGTGCATCCCCAAAGAGTTTTTCACACCCGGTGACATCCAGAAAGGCTTCATCAATAGACAAAGGTTCGACTTGATCGGTATAAGAGGAAAATATTTGAAAAATATGACGAGATATTTCTGCATAGCGTGTCATTCTTACCGGAAGCACAATTGCGCCTGGACACAATCGCATGGCTTTCGCCATAGGCATGGCAGACCGCACCCCAAAGGCTCGTGCTTCATAGGAGCAGGCACTCACAACGCCCCGTGAAACAGGACCGCCTACAATAACCGGCTTGGTTCTGTATGCAGGATTATCCCTCTGCTCTACAGAAGCATAGAAGGCATCCATGTCGACATGAATTATTTTTCGTTCAAACTTCCCGGTCATTTTCTCTATCTGCCTTGAGTCCTTGACCTTTGATCGTTGCGGTGATACATACAGTTTTGCCCTTTTTCATAGTGGAGTAACAAGACATGCCCAATGTCTTCAAACCGATAAAACCCAAAAAAATATCCGATGAAATCGTTACTCAGATCAAAAATCTGATTTCACAAGGAGAACTCACTCCGGGTGAACGTATCCCTTCGGAAAGAGAATTATCCTCCATCCTGGGTGTCAGTCGTCCTTCCGTACGCGAGGCGATCATGGTTTTGGAAGCCATGGGACTTGTTGAAGCCCGACAGGGTGGGGGTACTTTTGTGAGGTCGTTAACGGAAACCACCATTGCAGATCCCCTGACCAACATGGTTGAAAGCGACCCCGGGCTTCTGCATGCACTCGCAGAAGTTCGCATGGGTCTTGAAAGCTGGTCTGCCTATTTGGCGGCATCCCGCGCTACGGAAGCTGATATCGCCAAAATCGAACGACATCTCAACGAAATGGAGAGGCAAGCCGTTACAGGCGGGTGGGATGCCGGTGTTGACGCACAATTCCATTATGCCATTACAGCAGCGACTCATAATACCCTTCAATTGCACGTCCTGAATACGATTCATTCCTTGTTTCACACCACGATACAAGTGGCGTTGGAAGAATTTTACCAAAAGGAGGGGTATGCGAATCGCCTTTTATCTCAGCATAAAAATATTTTGGACGCCATTCGTTCCCACAACCCTGAACTAGCCCGCCAAAAAATGATGGAGCATCTTCAGATGGTCGAAGAAAAAATGGCGGAGATTCAAACAAAGAATCAAACCGTAAAGTAGGGTAGGGGACTCATATAATAAAAAAAGGGCGATCATAAGATCGCCCTTTTTTTACTTTTGAGATCTGGCGTATTAACGAGCTTTTTTGCCAGCAACCTGAATGCGGATCATAGCCCTTTCAAGGGCTGCCTGCATCACCAGGAAATTCTTATCCTCGGGAGCCAGCCCTTTAAGTGCCTCCTCGGCACGGCCAAGAGCCGCTTTCGCTCTTTCCAGATCGATGTCATCCGCCGGTTCTGCCGTCTCTACAAGGACGGTCACCTTGTCATCTTCCACCTCAACATAACCCCAGTTGACAGCCAAGTGGTAAATCTCTCCACCATCCCGGTAGGAGAGTTCGCCGATCTTCAAGGTCGTCAGCATCGGAGTATGACCGGGGAGAATACCGAACTCACCCACAGTCCCAGGTGCGGTTACCTCATCCACATCTACAGAAAGAACTTTC
>QKGY01000431.1 GCA_003250235.1 Desulfuromonadaceae bacterium | reverse complement strand
GAACCGCAGGGATTCGGCCAGACCGTAGGCATACAGCGTGACGGACAGGGCCTGGGACAGATAAAGGGGAAAACCGATGGCGCCACCGATATCGATGCCGAGACTTCGGCTGATCATGAAATAGGCCCCGCCGACCCCGACCCGACTGTTGGTGGCAATGGCCGAGAGACAGACCGACGTGATCAGCGTAATGCTGTTGGCGATAACCACGATCAGCAGGGTTTTTGCCAAACCCACCTGCCCGAGAACCCAGCCGAACCGCAGGTACATGATAACCCCGAGGATGGTGAGAACCGTCGGGGTGAAAACACCGAGAAACGTGCCGAGCTTTGCCGAAGAAGACGGCAAACGGGCGCGGCCCGAAGAACGGGAAAAGATTTTCAGAATACGCTGCATGGGAGTCCTTGTGGAAAAGAATGCAAAACCTCAAGCTCCGACTGTACCCTGACTTTATCCCGGGTTCCAACGGATTTTTCGGTATGCGCAATGCGCCAAAGCCTCTTTCAAGAGCCTGTGAATAGGCGCTTGTGCAAAACCGCCGTCTCAAGTAGAGTACTGGAAATTAAAGGCAAAGGGGCCTGAGCTGATGATAACCACAAGACCAGAAACGCTTTTCGATGTTTTAATCCAGACCTGTCAGCGTTTTCCGCAGAGGACCGCTTTCATCTACCGGGCGGCGGGGGAAGAGTTCGTCATTTCCTATGAAAAATTCTTCGAAGACGTCCTGCTTCTGGCCCGCGCCTTCCGGGAAAAAAAGGTGTCCCATGGCGCCAAGGTGATGCTCCTTTCCGACAACCGCTACGCCTGGATCGTCACCGACATGGCCCTGATGTCCATCGGGGCGATCAGCGTGCCGCGCGGCAGCGACACCCCCACCCGCGAACTCGAATACATCATGACCCATTCGGGATGCGAGTACCTGGTGGTCGAAAATGACGAACTGCTCGAACGGCATCAGGAAATGACCTCCCGGCTGCCTCAGCTGAAAATCACCTTCATCATCGAAGCCGAGAAAAGGCACAGGCTGTTCCAGCCCATCTACTCGTACCAGGATCTGCTCCAGGATCGCACCATCACCCCGACGGAACTGAAGGACTTCATCCACAGCCGGGATCACCTGCATCCCGACGACACCCACACCCTGGTCTATACCTCGGGGACCACCGGTGAGCCCAAGGGGGTGGTGCTGACCCATCGCAACCTGATGCACCAGATCGAAAACCTGCCCACCATTATCGCCCTGAACGAAGAGGACCGCTGGCTCTCCATCCTGCCCTCCTGGCATATCTTCGAACGCACGGCCGAATATATCGCCATCGCCGCCGGAAGCTGCATCGTCTACTCCACCCTCAAGACCTTCGCCGACGACCTGGAAACCTACCGTCCGACCCTGGTGGCCACCGTCCCCCGCCTATGGGAGTCGCTCTACGGCAAAATCAACGCGGCGCTGGAGAAACAGAGCAGGAAGAAGGCCCGTCTGTTCCGCGGGCTGGTGGCCATCTCGGCCGCTTTCAGGCGTAACAGCCGCATCCTCAGGGACCGTCTTCCCCGCTATCAAAAAGTCTTCTTCCTGCGTCGCCTCTTCGACAAAGGGCTGGCCCTGGTCAAAATAAGCCTGCTTTTCCCCCTTTACCTGCTGGCCCGAAAAAAACTCGCCCTGGTCCAGCAGAAATTCGGCGGCCGGCTGCGGGTGGCTATCAGCGGGGGCGGGGCCCTGCCGGACTATCTGGACAGCTGGATCGACGCGGTCGGCATCCGTATCGCCAATGCCTATGGCATGACCGAGTGCGCGCCCGGCATCGCCGGCAGAGGACTGGACTGTCCTATTTTCGGCACGCTGGGCAAACCGGTTGCCGGCACCGAAGTCCGCATCGTCGCCGAGAATGGGACCGTGCTTCCCGCCGGCCAGGAAGGGGAGGTTCAGGTGCGGGGGCAGCAGGTTACCCCCGGCTATTACAACAACCCGGAGGAAAACCGCAAAGCTTTTACCGAAGACGGTTTTTTCCGTACCGGCGACCTGGGCAAGTTCACCCTGACCGGGGAGCTGGTGCTGTGTGGACGATCCAAGGAGATCATTGTGCTGGCCAGCGGCGAGAATATCGATCCGACCCACATCGAGGCGACGATCACCATGCTCCCCTTTGTCGCCGACGCGGTGCTGGTCGGTCAGGACAAGAAGGGGCTCGGGGCCCTGATCGTCCCCGACATGGACAAGTTGAAGGAATACGTGGCGGAGACCTTCAGCCATGCGGTCCACGAAACGGAGGATTTTCTCAACGACAAGCAGATCGTTGCCCGCGTCAAGAACGAGATCAACAAACTGCTCAACCCCAAGAAGGGGTTCAAGCCCTACGAGCGCCTCAGCGGCATCCGCTTTCTCGACCGGGAATTCAAGGCCGGCGAAGAGTTGACCAACACCCTGAAAAAGAAACGTCACGTAATCGAGCAGAAATACAAGGACATCATCAACAAGCTGCTCAAATAGAATCGGGGACGCCCAATGGACGCCCCCGACGGGAAGAAGCGATCTGTGGATGGCTTTACCAGGGGAGCCGGACATCGATTCGGCCGTACCCCGAAGGCGTAATGACCGTCCCGTAGCTGATGCGGATGCCGCCATTGTAGTGGTTCGGAACATAGACGACGGGCGCCTGATGCACAGGCTTGTTG
>QKGY01000099.1 GCA_003250235.1 Desulfuromonadaceae bacterium | reverse complement strand
TCAAGCAGCGTAAAGCCCCTCTGAGACTTAAAATTCCCGGTAACCTTCATGAACTTCCGTCTCGGCGGTAAAGGGCAGGATGCGCAGGGTCAGGATCTTGCCTCTGTCGTCCTCCAGGTGGATCACGGTTTCTTCGAGCCAGCCGACCGGGAAGATGCGGGTCGTCACCTCGCCGGAGGAGACGGATCCCTGTCCGGCGATAGTGATATCCTTGAAGACGACATGCCCTTTCAGGGCATGTTTCTGCCCGAAACGGTTCGGTTCGGTGAGGGTGCCGTCCTCTTCGAGGCGTCGAGCCGAGTACGTGGCATCCTTCAGGTCGAAAATAAGCCGGTATTCCCTGCCGTCGAGAGCCGATTCGTTGAACAGATACTTTACGGTGCCGGCCAGCCTCCGCGCCGAGGCGTCCAAGTCATTCTGACCGATTCCCGTCATCAGGGGAAAGGTCATTACCGCGAACAGGGCGATGAGAAAAATGACGATGGACAGCTCGATCAGGGTGAATCCGGCCCGGTTACTCCAGATCCCAGCTCGTGATGTCGGCATTTTTTCCTTCCCCTCCCGGTTCGCCGTCAGCCCCGTAGGAGAGCAGGTCGAAATCCCCGTGCACGCCGGGAGACAGGTAGACGTAGTTGTTGTTCCACGGGTCCATCGGCACCTTTTTCATGTATCCGCCATCCCGGTAACGGGTGGGGATGACGCCGACTTCGGGTTTGCTGACCAGGGCGGCAAGACCCTGCTCGGTGGAAGGGAAGATGCCATTGTCGAGCTTGTAGAGCGAGAGAGCTTCCTCGATGCTCTTGAGCTGAACGGCGGCTTTGGTGCGTCGGGCCTCTTCGGGCCGGTCGAGCAGACGGGGTACGACGATGCCGGCCAGAATGCCAAGAATGACGACGACGACCATGATTTCTATGAGGGTGAATCCCCGTTGGTTCCTATAGCTGCTGTGCTTCATGGAATAACTCCTTCCAGACCGGACTGCGCCGGTGTTTTTGTTGGGACATGAATCCGTTACATAGTTTCTCCGAGCGAACCGGGTCAGCTGATCCCCTGACTCGCCTGGAAGATGGGAAGCAGAATCGCCATAACGATAAACCCGACCACGCTTCCCATGAGCAGGATCATCAGCGGTTCGAGCAGTGACAGGGCGCCGGTGATGGCCAGTTCCACTTCGTGGTCATAGGCATCGGCGACCCGGAACAACATGGTTTCCATTTCGCCGCTCTTCTCTCCGATGGCGGTCATTTGCGTCAACATCGGGGGGAAGACGGCGGCTCGCTTGAGTGGAGCGGAGAGCCCTTCGCCCTCGCGAACGCTGGCCGTGGTCTCCTCGATGGCCTGACGCAGTACGAGATTCTGCAGGAGGTTGCGGGTGATGTCGAGAGCGTTCAGCAACGGCAGGCCGCTCTGCAACAGGGTTCCCAGGGTCCGGGCAAAACGCGAGGTGGCGATCAGCAAGTTCAATCGGCCGATGACCGGGATGGCCAGCGCCAGACGGTGGAGGGTCATCCGCCCATTGGCCGAGCGCCTGTACCGGCTGAAACCGACCAGCCCTGCGGCCACGAGCAGCGCCAGCACCCAGCCGTAATTCACCAGCAGGTCGCTGCCACGGATGAGCATCAGGGTCGGCCAGGGCAGGGCCTGACCCAGGTCCTCGAGCATGCGGGTCACCTTGGGGACGACGAAGGTCACCAGGAAGATCAGCACCCCCGTTCCGATAACCGCCATCAGGATAGGGTAGGCGAGGGCCGCACGCAACCGGCTTTTCATGCGGACCTGCTCTTCGAGAAAATCGGCCAGTCGTTGCAGGACCTGTTCCAGGGTGCCGCTGTTCTCCCCGACCTCGATCATGTTGACGTAGAGCGGAGGGAAGATTCTGCCCTGTCCGGCGAGACTGGCGTGAAGGGATTCGCCTCGCACGACCTCTTCGCGCACCCGGGAAAAGGAACGGCTGAGGGTTGGGTTTTCCAGTTGAGAGCTGACCGTGGTCAAAGCCTCGTCGAGAGGAAGGCCGGCTCCCAGCAGGGTCGCCATCTGACGGGTTGCCGCCGCCAGTTCCATGGTCGAGACACTGGGGCGAAAAAGGTTGGCGGAGAATTTGCCGCTGCTTTCCCGGGCCGCTACTTCCTCGCTCAGGGTGGTGGCGTAGATCCCCTTGTCACGCAGCTTTTGCAGGCCGACCTTTTTGCCGGAGGCTTCGATGACGCCGGAAACTTTTTTACCCTTTGAGTCGAAGCCGGTGTATTCAAACAGGGGCACGGTTAGGCTTCCTCCTGGGTGACGCGAAGCACCTCTTCAAGGGAGGTCTCCCCCTTCAGGGCCATGGCAAGTCCCGAGTCCCACAACGTTTTCATCCCGCGCTGGATCGCCGAGTTGCGGATAGTCGCTGAATCCTTGTTCTGCAGCAGAAGCTCCCGGACCGGTTCGTCTACAGGCAGCAGTTCATAAATCCCGCTTCGTCCCCGGTAGCCGATATCCATGCACTTCTCACAGCCTTGTCCGAGGTAGAAGGTGGCATTCTCGGGCAGGTTCCTCGCCAGTCCCATCTCCTTGAGCATTTCCATCGAGGCGGGGTGCGGCGCGCGGCAGTGGGGACAGAGGCGGCGTACCAGCCTCTGGGCCAGGATGCCGACGATGGAGGAGGCGGCCAGGAACGGTTCGATCCCCATCTCCACCAGCCGGGTCAGGGCTCCCGCCGAGTCGTTGGTATGCAGGGTCGAGAACACCATATGACCGGTGAGAGCCGACTGTACGGCGATCTCTGCCGTTTCCCTGTCGCGTATCTCGCCGACCATGATGATGTCGGGGTCCTGTCGCAGGATGGCCCTGAGGCCGTTGGCGAAGGTCAGGTTGATCTTGGAATTCACCTGGATCTGGCCGACGCCGACGAGCTGGTACTCGATCGGATCCTCGACGGTGATGATATTTTTTTCCCGGCTGTTGAGGCGGGTAAGCGCGGCGTACAGGGTGGTCGTCTTGCCGGATCCGGTCGGGCCGGTCACCAGGAAGATGCCGTGGCTTTTCTGGATCATTCCGGTGACCTGCTTGAGGATCTGCGGACCCATGCCGATCTCTTCAAGACCCAGGACGTTGGAGGCTTTGTCCAGCAGACGCAGCACGACCCGTTCTCCGAACGCCGTCGGCAGGGTTGATACGCGGACGTCGACATCCTTGCCGGCGATACGAACCCGGAACCGGCCGTCCTGCGGGAGACGCTTCTCGGCGATATTCAGGTTCGCCATGATCTTGATGCGCGAGGTGATGCTTGCCTGAGCCTTGTGCGGGGGCTGCAGCACCTCGTAAAGAATGCCGTCGATGCGGTAACGGACGACCAGCTCGCTTTCAAAAGGCTCGATGTGAATGTCGCTGGCCCGCTCCTTGTACGCCTGGGTGATCAGGCTGTTGACGAAGCGGATAACCGGGGCCTCGTCGGAAGCATCCAGGAGATCGGCCGGTTCCAGACTGCGGGCCAGGTCGGTCCCCAGCCCTTCCTCGATATCCTCGATGAACTCCTGGGCCTCTCCCGCCCGACTCTCATAGGCGCGGTTGACCGTACGCAGGATCTCGTCGGGTGAAGTGACCACCAGGTCGATGACATCCCGGGTCAGCGCGGCCAGGTCGTTGAGCGGCCGTGTATCCGTGGGGTCGGCGACCGCAACCCGCAGGTGCCCGTCAGAGCGCTGCAGGGGGAAGACCCGGTATTCCTTGGCGAAGGTAATCGGGATCATCTGCAACAGCTCGGCGTCGGTCGCATAGTCGGAGAGTGTATCGAGAAACGGAAGTCCGCGTTGTGCGGCCAAGGCCTTACAGAGCGTCTCGGGGGGGATGACCTTCATGGTCACCAGGGTTTCCCCAAGCCTCCTGCCGCTTGTCTGGCGGGCCTCATTGGCTTCGGCGATCTTGTCGGCCGCGACCTTGAAATCCGTCTGCAGGATCTCCGTCAGGGATCGCCAGGGGGTCCGAGGTTCCTGTTGGTGGGCGTTCTGAAGGCTCATCGGTACTTATTTCCAGGGATCTTTGGCGGTTTCCCGCAAGCTCGAGGGGTCGATGTCCGAAGCTTTCGGAATATCTGGCGGAATCAGCGGCGCGGAATTCCCCTCCTTGAACTGGTCCATCTGGTTTTTAGCATGTCGGGTCACCTGGGCGAGATCCTCGGCGTCGTTGATGATCCTCGGCGTGATGAAGATCAGCAGGTTGGTTTTCTTCTCGGTGTTGCTCTTGCTCTTGAACAGCCACCCGAGGAAGGGAATGTCGCCGAGCAGGGGCACCTTGGAAACCGTCTCCTCCGTATCACTGCGGATCAGGCCGCCGAGGGCCACGGTACGACCGTTTTCCGCCAGAACCGTATTGCGCAGCAGGCGTTTGGTCAGGGTGGGACCCACATCGTTAACGTTGCCGACCGTGCTGTTTTCGCCGGCCAGCCCTGTGATCTCCTGGTAGACGTTGAGGCGCACCAGGTTGCCTTGGATGATCTGCGGAGTCAGCCGCAGGGTGAGGGCCACGTCTTTGCGCTCGACCGAAACACTTTGGGCCAGTCCGGTCCCGCCGGTGTCTGTCAGACGGCTGGTGATGATGGGAACGTTCGAGCCGACGATGATCTCGGCTTCTTCGTTGTCGGAGGTCAGCAGCCGCGGAGCCGACAGGATATTGACGTCGCTGTCGGTTTTGGACAGGGAGATCAGGGCAGAGAGGGCCGGGACGGTAATGGTATTGCTGCTGTCCGTCGGGTCGGTGACGGTGATGGTATTGAACAGCCCGCCCATCATGATGCCGTCAACGGCTGTCGTGAGTATGCTCGAAACTCCCGTGGTCGAATCGGGGAGAAGTTCGGAAGCGGCAGACGGGCCTGTCGATGCAAAAACGGCACTGTCCGAGCCGGTGTCGATCGCACCCTGCAGAGACACCCCGAGGGCCCGTGTGGCATCCATGGACAGCTCCATGATCAGGGCTTCGACAAAGACCTGCTTACGCTTGATGTCGAGCTGGCGGATGATCCCTTTGAGCACCTCGTAATCTTCGGGAGAGGCGTTGATGACCAGCGAGTTGGTTGGCTTGTCGGCAATGATGCTGGTGGGGCCGGATGTCGTGGCTGCCTGAGTGGTCTTCCCTCCGGCGGCGGCCTGGGTTTTCTCCTGGGCTTTGATGCCGGTTACAATTTCGTTCATGGTCTTGGCGAGGCTCTCGGCATCGGCGTTTTGCAGATAGTAAACGTTGATGCCCGAGCGCTCCTGGATCGGTTTCTGATCCAGTTTGACAATCAGGTCGCGGACCACAGCCATGTCGTCTTTGCTTGCCAGCACGATCAGCATGTTGCCGCGCGCATAGGGGATGACCTTGCTGACCTCTTTACTCCCGGCCGTCTGCACATTGCCGGTTGCCCGGCGGCGGGCGACGGGGCTGGTCCCCCCTTCTGCCAGGATCTGGGTGCAGATCTGCGCCACCTCGTCTGCCGCCGCATAAACCAGGGGGAAGGTTTCCACCATGTCGAGAGAACTGGGCACGTCCAGTTCCCGGACGATGCGGGTCAGCCGGTCGATATTGGCGGCGCTGTCGGTGATGATCAGCGTGTTGGAAGCCGGAAAAGCAGCGATGCTGCTCGTTTTCGGGATAAGGGGAGCCAGTACGGTGGTGGCCAGTTCGCTGGCATCGACATTTTTCAGGGTGATTAGCCGGGTGATGTATTTCTCGTCCACCTCACCGCGGATGTGAGGACCCACCGTGGGGATGTTGCTCTCCTTGGCGTCTTTGATGGCAACGATTTTGTTGGTTTTTCCGGATGGGACCACCGTGTATCCCTTGGTATTCAAGACGGTCAGGAAAAGTTCGAACGCATCGTCGATGGACATGAGGTCCGGAGAGATGATGGTCACCTTGCCGCGCACCGAGTCGTCGTAGACGAAGTTCATGCCGGTCACTTCGCTGACCGTGCGGATCAAATCAGGCAGGTCGATATCCTTGAAATTCAGAGACACCATATTGGCATCCTGACTGTCTCCGGCGGGGGCGGGGGTCTGGTCTGCAGCGGCGAACGCCTGAAGGGGGCAGGCTACGGACAGGACAAGGAAAAAGGACCACCGGATTAGCGATTTTTTTAGCACCTGGGCTGGCCTCCTAATTGACTTCATAGGTGAAACTCATCGGCTGGCCGCTACGTTCCAGACCGACGGTGATGTTCTTGGCTTCTCGTAACTGCTGAAAAATCTGCAGAGCCTTTTCCGGGCTGTCCAGGGTGACGCCGTTCACTTCGACCACAACGTCGCCGAGCTGGAGTCCCATCTGCGACAGAATCGAATTGGGGCGAATCATCTTGACGACGAACCCTGAGGTCTTCCCGTCAACAACCCGAGGCTCCATGCGGGCCTGTTTCAGCAGTTCTCCGATATTCTGACGGGCTTTTTCCGCATCTTCGCGGGGGATGACCCATTGATTCTCCCCGGCCGGACGGATCTGGTACTCTCCCGCAGAGTTTCGGGCCGCAGGGGCCGCCGTCGGGGGGGCTGACGCCTGTTTTTCTCCTGGAAGGAACAGGGGGAGGGTTTCCAGTGAGCCGTCCGGGTTACGGATGCTAATCGAATCCTGGGCGATTTCTTCGAGTTTCCCTCCTCCGGGAAGGCTGTCGCCCAGGTGAAAGGATTTTATCTCCTGACCGACGCGGATCAGGGCCAGGGACGTCCCCTTGCCGGCGACCGTTCCGACCAGAACCAGGCTGCTTCGGGGGGCGGATGACACGTCCGAAGCACGGGCGGGGGCCGAAGTGCTCTGAAAGGATTGGGCGCTTCCCGACGAATCAAAGATGTTTCTTTGCAGGATGTTTTCGTAGTCGGTGAGCGCCATGCGCTTCTCCACCTGGGCGGCGGGGGCTTCGGCCCCGCGTTGCGGGGCGATCGGTGGCAGAAGCATGATGCCGAGACCTCCTGCTGCCAGTTTCCCCAGAGAGAGCCCCAGCAAGGAAAGCAGTACCAGGAAAAGTTCGCGATGATAGCGTTGCAGGGTCGTGATCATAAGCGTCTGACAATAATAGATATATAGTGATTTAGGGTTGCTTTGCCGATGTGTAACCTCTCTATATTACGAAAGAATTGTGAAAATGCAAGGTTTTTGTATGACCTTGCGGGTGGAGGTAGAATCGAACGGTGTTTCTCATTAAAGGGAATGCCCCGACAGGGAGTTGGTGGCAAAGAGCGTGGCGATATGCGTGATAAACGCTTGGCAACCGGGTGTCATTAATGACAGAATGCCCGATGTATTCCCACCAGGAGATGATCATGACTTCCGAAGCCAAACGCCTTTATCTCATTGACGGTTCCTCCTATATTTACAGAGCCTACTTTGCCATCCGGCACCTTTCCAATTCCAAAGGGTTTGCCACCAACGCTGTTTACGGCTTCGTCAATATGCTGCTCAAAGTAGTTCGCGATGAAGCGCCTGACCATCTTGCCGTGGTCTTCGATGCACCCGGCCCGACGTTTCGCAAGGATATCTATCCCGAGTACAAGGCCAACCGGACCAAGATGCCGGAAGATCTGGTGCCGCAGGTCCCGATCATCAAAGAGCTCGTGCGGGCCTTCAATATGCCGGCTATCGAAAAGCCGGGGTTTGAGGCGGACGACATCATCGCCACCCTTGCACGACGTTTCGCTGCCGAGGGGATGGACATCACCGTGGTGACCGGCGACAAGGACCTGATGCAGATCGTGACCGACCGGGTACGCCTGCTCGATACCATGAAAGACAAGATTTCCGGGCTCGATGAGGTGCAGGAGCGTTTCGGCGGGACTCCCGACAAGGTGATCGAAGTACAGGCGCTGGCCGGTGACAGCTCGGACAATGTCCCCGGAGTTCCCGGGATCGGCGAGAAGACGGCCGTAAAGCTGATCCAGGAGTTCGGTTCGGTGGAGAACCTGCTCAGCCGGGTCGATGACGTCAAGGGGAAGATGCAGGAGAAACTGCGGGAGTTCGGCGATCAGGCGCGCCTCTCCCGGAAGCTGGTGACCCTGGTTGCCGATGTCCCCCTAGAGCTCGATTACGACACCTTCGCCCTCAGTGAACCGAACCGCGAGGCCCTGACGGCCCTTTTCAAAGAACTGGAGTTTCACAAGCTGATCCAGGAGTTTTCCTCGGAACGGCGGACAACGGGTGAAGGGTACCATGGTGTCCTGACGGAGCCGGAGCTCGATAGCCTCTTGGCCCGCTTGACCGCGGCGCCAAGGATTGCTTTCGATACGGAAACGACCAGCCTCGATGCGGTGCGGGCCGACTTGGTCGGCCTCTCCTTTGCGGTCAGGCCCGAGGAGGCCTGGTACATCCCCGTAGGGCATCGTTACCTCGGTGTGCCGGATCAGCTGGAGCGCCGGCGGGTCCTGGAGCGGCTCCGCCCGCTGCTGGAGAACCCGGATATCCCCAAGATCGGCCAGAACATCAAATACGACGCCCTGGTGCTGCGCCGTGCCGGCGTTGAGGTGCAAGGGATCGCGTTCGACACCATGATCGCCTCCTATCTGGCCAACCCGGCTTCCAAGAGTCACGGCATGGATGCCCTCGCCAGCGATCTGCTCGGACACAAGACCATCAGCTATTCGGAGGTGACGGGATCGGGCAGGAACCAGATCGGTTTCGAGGAGGTCGAGGTGGAGAAGGCGGTGACGTACGCCGCCGAAGATGCCGACATCACCCTGAGGTTGGCCGAAAAGCTGGAGCCCCAGCTCAAGGAGACCGACCAGGAGAAACTTTTCCGCGAGGTGGAGATGCCCCTGGTCGAGGTGCTGACCGATATGGAATGGGCCGGTGTCCGTATCGACGTGGATTTTCTGAAGCAGATCTCGGTAGAGATGGAACGCAAACTCTCCGCTCTGGAAAAGGAGATCTTCGAACTGGCCGGCGGGCCGTTCAATATCGGCTCTCCCAAGCAGCTCGGCGAGGTGCTGTTCGAGCGACTGGGGTTGCCGCGCGGCAAGAAGACCAAGACCGGCTGGTCCACCGACGTCGAGGTGCTCAACAAACTGGCCGAGGAGAACCCGGTTGCCGCCCGTATCCTTGATTACCGCTCGCTGGCCAAACTGAAGGGAACCTATGCCGACGCCCTGCCCAAGCTGGTCAATCCCGAAACGGGGCGAATCCACACCTCCTTCAACCAGGCGGTGACAGCCACCGGACGCCTCTCGTCGAGCGATCCCAACCTGCAGAACATTCCCATCCGCACCGAAGAGGGGAGCCGCATCCGAGAGGCCTTTATTCCGGCCGAAGGCAACCTGCTGCTCTCGGCCGACTACTCGCAGATCGAATTGCGGGTGCTGGCTCATATGGCCGACGAGGCCGTACTCAAGGAGAGTTTCGCCCGTGGCGAGGACATCCACCGGCGAACCGCCAGCGAAGTGTTCGGGGTCTTCCCCGAGATGGTCACGGCGGAGATGCGCCGCCAGGCCAAGACCATCAATTTCGGAGTGATCTACGGCATGGGGGCGTTCAGTCTCGGCAAGGATCTCGGGATTCCCACCCGGGAAGCCCAGCTCTTTATCGACAATTACTTTGCCCGCTATCCGGGGATCAAGGCGTTTCTGGAGAGTAAAAAAGAGGAGGCCCGGGAAAAGCTTTACGTCACCACGCTGCTGGGCCGGCGCTGTGCGGTACCGGAAATAGATAGTAAAAACGGTGCGATCCGTGCCTATGCAGAGCGCAACGCCATCAACTATCCGATTCAGGGTTCGGCAGCCGATATCGTCAAGGTGGCCATGGTGCGTATTCATGAGAGGATTAAACGGGAAGGACTCGGAACGCGCATGGTCCTCCAGGTTCACGACGAACTGGTCTTCGACGTGCCGCAGAACGAGGTCGAAAAGACCAAAGCCCTCGTTCGTGAGGAGATGGAAGGCGCCGTAGCGCTGCAGGTGCCGCTGGTTGTCGATATCGGTGTGGGGAGCAACTGGCGCGAGGCCCATTGAGGAAGAAGAGGGCATACAAGCGGAGCCTGAGCCGTTATACAGGTTGTTTTTCCGCCAAACTGAGTATAATATACGGGTTACTTACACTTTTTTGACTTGTCGATGCACTTGAATCAGTGAATTAGGAGGATTTCCATGATCAAAGAGGTTGGATTTGTCGGGCTCGGGACGGTCGGCAGGTATATGGCGATCAACCTGA
>QKGY01000406.1 GCA_003250235.1 Desulfuromonadaceae bacterium | reverse complement strand
CTGCTTGGAGAGCTCTCGGACCGAACGGCTGAAGCGCTGGAACAGATTGGACGCCTGAATGGTTCGGGCTTCGGAGATGCGCTCCTTCATGTCCACCGTCATGCGGTCGAGGTGGTCCATCTCGGTGGTGAAGCCGGAAAAGAAATCGGCCATGGAACGCAGGGCTTCGTTAATGTCGTTGGTGATCTCCTGCAGGGTCCTGGCAAAGAGGTTCATCTCGTCGTAGCGGTCGAACTCCAGTTCCTGGAACTCGTCGAGCATGGCGTCGTTGGTTTTCTTAATCTGCTCCGGCAGGGCATAGGCAAAACGCTCGGCAAAATTGCTGACCTCGCGTAACAGTCTGGCGCCGGAAAATTCAACCTCTTCTTTCATCTTCTCGATCGTGCTGAGTTCGTTGACCAAGTGGGTTTTAGAGATGGTGATCTCACCAAGAATGCCCATCATGGCTTCGATTTTTTCGGCGGCAACCTTGATGATCCCGCCGGAAACCAGGTTGGAATCGTCGTCACGACGCGAGCCGGTTCGTCTCTCTTTGCCCGTGTACGTCTCCGCATCGTCTGGTGCGGTAGGCGTCATTATCGGAGAAACCTGAATCCGTCCCGCCGCTTGCTGCTCAATCGCCTGGTCCTCGGCGATTTTAAGCTGCTGCTCGACTTCTTCAAGGAAACCCTGTGGCTCGGTGTTCCCTTCACTGGCCAGACGGATCAGTTCACGGATCTGGTCGAGGGCAAAGAGCATGGCGTCGGCTTTCGCCCGGGTGGCCATGCCCCGGCCATCGCGTATCCCCTCCAGCGTATCTTCCAAGCGGTGGGAGACGGCACTGGCGGTTTTAAGCTTCATCAGACCGGCAGAGCCTTTGATGGTATGGGCCGAACGGAAGAGTTTGTCGATGGCTTCTGCGCTGACAGCCGGGTCCCGCTCCATCTGCAAGAGGCCTTCCTCAAGGATGGCGAGGTGTTCTTCGGCTTCCTCAAAGAACAGCTGCAGAGCGCTTTCCTGGATGCTGGCCATCAGGCGGCTCCTACTTTGTGACGTTGTATGAAATCCTGGGGGTCGATGCGTTGCCCGCGTTTGTCGACCGCAAGATCCGGCATTCCTTCGGCGAAAAAGCCGACCTTTTCGTTACCCGAGATGGCCACGATCAGGTGCTTGTCGAGATCGGAGGCTGTCCGTACACCATGGAGCCTGCCCAGATGAATGACGGGTACGACCATCCCCCTCAGGTTGGCCAGCCCCAAAATATACTCGGGGGCCATGGGCAGGAAGGTCAGGGAGGGCAGGGGGGTGATTTCGAGCATGTTTTCGATCGGCAGGTAATACTCAGTGCCGCCGACCTGAAAATGACAGCAGCTGAAACCGACCAGGGCGACACGCGGCGACGTATCTTCGATCAGCGGATCAACCGCTTCGGACGGTTCTTCCAGCGTTTCTTCCGCCTCTGGGGCTGCGGTCTCATCCTCTCCGATTTCGGGGGACGGCGTTAGCGTCACATCCTCAAGGGGAGTTTCCTCCTCCTGGAAGATATCGACGGATTCTTCTTCCCATTCCTCACTCGGTTCTTCTACCGGGGCTTGAACCGGCATCTCGCTGGCCTTTTCCGGTTCCGCCGGTTCTCTGACAGAGGTTTCCGGCAGTTTGAAGGGAAGGACCTCCTCGTTATCGCCGGTATCCGGAAGAATGGAAAAGCTGGCACGTGGCGTGGCTTTTTCTGCCTCGCGAAAAACGCGGTCCACTTCATCCAGGACGCCGGGAGGTTCGGGTTCGTTGTTGGCGGCGCAGGCCACCAGGGCCTTGAGCGCATCGAACGCGCATCGAAGCGCCTTGAGCTCTGCTGCAGAGGGGATGTTGCCGGTCAGGTTCAGATGTTCGAGGGCATCTTCCAGGCGCAGGGCAATGGTGCTTGTCGCCGCAAGCTTGACCAATGCGGCCGTGCCTTTGATCGTATGGGCGGACCGGAAGGCGGGCTCGAGCAGGTCCTGGCTTTCATCGCCAACCTTGCCGAGGGTATTCAGGCATTGCTCTATGCTGCCGAGGTTTTCCGCCGCTTCTTCAAGGAAAACCGGCATCAATCTTTCACGCATGTCTCCCATCAGGCCGGGTTCCTATGCATACTTCCGTTGCAAAAGACCCACTTTGCTGAGCGTGTAGCAGATACGCTTCGTCTCGAGCGGGGTGAGTTCGCTTTGCTGGATAAGTTGCCGCAGGGTCTTTTTCCCGTCGATAATGGAGAAAAAGGCGAGTTCTTTCTGTGTCAGATCGACGGCATCGAGGACGTCCTCGTTGGTGATCAGACGCACCAGGACCACGTTTTCGTCTTTGAATTCGGTTTGGGCCAACTGCTTCTCATCCAGCAGGCGCAGCCCTTCCATGAGCACGTTCATCAGCGGCAGGCGGAAGGAGATGTCCTTGAGGTTTAAGGGCAGGTCATCCTTCTCCAGGAAGAAGTTGCCGCTAGTGACCTCTAAGATTGCATTGAAGGCGTCCTGGGCGTGGCGTTTGAGATACGCCATCAATTCATCGTCGGAAAGGTATTCCCGTTCCACAAGAATCTGTCCGACCGGTTTGTTTTTGGAACGGGCTTCCTCTACCACCGACAGAATGGTCTGTTTGTCGCACTTGATCCGGCCGTCCTGACACATCAGGTCGGTGAGGAATTTGTGGCTTCCTTTGCGGCTG
>QKGY01000167.1 GCA_003250235.1 Desulfuromonadaceae bacterium | reverse complement strand
ACTGTCGGTGACCAGGAAATAGGGCTGCCGAACGCCCGTGACCCTCAGAGATTTTCAAACGACGAGTAACCGTTCACCGGGATTATAGCCAAACCTGAAAAAGTCAGTGCGTTCATGAAAAGATTCTGGTACACCTTCCTTCATGAACGTGATACTCACATACCGCAAAAAAACAATCACCCAGGACGACATCGCCTTCATCACCAAGGTCATCAAAGAGCACTGGGATGAAGGCCGCACGGCCATCTCCCGCAGACTTTGTGAAGCCTGGGACTGGCGACAGGCTAACGGCTACCTCAAAGATGGTGTCTGCCGCGGGCTCCTGCTCAAGCTTGAACAAGAACAACTTATCACCCTGCCGCCAAGAATTATCTTCAACAACAAGTCTCGTAATACAAAAAGCAGGCAGGCGCCTCTCGATTTTTCCCCAACCCCGATTTCCGCCACCTTACGCGATCTTGGCCCCATCGAACTACGGCAGGTCCGGAGAACGCCTGAGGAGAAGCTGTTCAACAGCCTGATCCGGCAGCATCATTATCTGGGATATACTCAGCCTGTCGGCGAACACCTCAAATATCTGGCCTATGCCGCCGGTCGCGTGGTGGCCTGTCTCGCTTTTGCCTCGGCCCCCTACGCTATCGACTGCCGTGATTCGTACCTGGGCTGGTCTGCCGAGGCCAGGGAACGCAACCGCAACCTGCTGGCATACAACACCCGATTTCTGATTCTGCCCTGGATACAGGTCCCGCATCTCGCGTCCCATTTGCTCGGGCGTATCGCCCGAATCATCTCCGAAGACTGGCAGCGATTGTACCAGCATCCGATCCTCTGGCTGGAGACCTTTATCGACACCGAGCGCTTCACCGGCACATGCTACCGCGCCGCCAACTGGACTCTGCTCGGCTTGACCTCCGGTCGTGGCAAATACAACCAAACCCGCAGACGGCTGACCTCTATCAAAGCCATGTACGGCTACCCCCTGTGTCGCGACTTTCGCCAACGGCTCTGTCATGGATAGACAGGAAGCCGAACGGATCTACGAGGCTGGCCGGGAGGAAGTAATCGCAACCCTTCTGCAAATGGATGCCCGCATTCGCGAGCTGGAAAAGATCGAGCAGCGAGTTGGCGAATTGGAGCAACGTGTTGCTCGACTGACCAGGAATTCAACCAACTCCTCAAAGCCGCCTTCCTCCGATCCGCCCAGCTTAAAAAAGGCCGGAACCGGCAAGAAGTCTGGCAAGCGTAAGCAGGGTGGCCAGCCCGGTCATAAAGGCAAAAAGCGGGAGTTACTGCCAGCTTCGGAGATGGATGTCATCCACGACGTCTTCCCACAGGAGTGTGAGCACTGCCGAAAGCTGCTTGCTCAAAGCGTTCTTGACCCCACGCGACAACCTCTACGCCATCAGGTCGTTGAACTGCCGCCAATCGTTCCAATCAAGACCGAATATCGCCTGCACTCTCTGCTTTGTTCCTGTGGCCGCCATACCGTCGCCAACTTACCCAAAGATGTCGCCGGCTCCAGCTTTGGCCCCAGAGTTCATGCTGCCATTGCCTATTTGACGGCAGTTCATCGAGTCAGCCGCAGAGGGATCAGCGAAATCATGGCAACCTTCTTCGGCATCAAAATTTCCACCGGTGCTGTCTGCGAAGCCAACAACCGCGTCTCCGAGGCCTGCGTGCCGATGGTCGGCGCCATCAAACGGTATCTGCGCTCCGCAACCGTTCTGAACATCGACGAAACCGGTTGGAAAAATAGGGGCGTACGGCGATATCTCTGGTGCTTCGTGGCGCCGCTTGCCGTGCTGTTCCATGTCTCGGAGAGCCGGGGCGCCAAGGTCCTCAAGGAAATCTTGGGTGAGAGCTTTGCCGGCATCATCGGCAGCGACGACCATTCGGCCTACAACTGCTACCATAAACACGGACTTCGCCAGCTCTGCTGGGCACACCTGATCCGTAAACTCAAAGCACTGAGAGATGATCGCTCCAGCCCCCAGGCGTACTGTTTTGCCAGAAACATGCTGAAAGAAGTCGGCACCATCTTTGCCTGCTGGCACGCCTTTCAAAATTCCGGAGGCTCAAGAGACCAGTTGTGGCTGGATACACAACCCATGCGCGACCGGATGCATGATTACTGTGAGATGTTTCTCGGCAGCACAGATCCTCTGGTGATAACCAGAGCAAAACGCACCTTGGCCAATTGGCAGCATCTCTTTACCTTCCTGCAATATGAGGGCGTCGAGCCCACCAACAATATCGCCGAACGTGCCATCCGGCCATCCGTTCAATGGCGTAAGCTCTGCTTCGGCTCGCAATCCGACACCGGCGAGCGGTTTACCGAACGGATGCTGTCCATCATCACCACGTGCCGTCTGCATCGCGTCAACCCTTTCGACTTTCTAACCAAAGCTGTCAATGCCGCATTTTCCGGCAGGCAGTCCTTGCCTGATCTGCCTTATATGCTCCGTTAAAAGTTCTGCCTCCCTTTTCTCCTGAAACCATCATCAGCTGCGCTGGATATTAGGGGCTGCTGAACGGTTACGCTAAATGCATTTGGAGAACCACCGTCTATCAAGATGATTCCATCATCTCTAACAAGATAGCAATTATCAATACCAACTTTAATGGCTTGTATTTCCACTTTTTATCACATTTAACGTGGAGCTAAGCGGCGAATTTCAGCTAG
>QKGY01000397.1 GCA_003250235.1 Desulfuromonadaceae bacterium | reverse complement strand
TGGGCCTCCAGGGTGAGGGCCGGCCATTGCGCCGATCGGGTCCCGCGCAGGGTCGCCTGAACCTGTTCGAGGCGGGCCGCAGTCTGCTGCAGGTCGAGGTTGGCCTTCAGGGCCTGTTCAATCAGGGCGTTGAGCGCCGGGTCCTCCAGGCTGTCCCACCAGCGGTCGGTTGCCGGATTCGCTGTGACGGGCTCTCCTCGATAGCTTTGCGGGAGAGCGGGCGGAGTGATCTCGGCAGGACGATGGGGAGCGCATCCGGAAGCCAGCATCAGAGCCGTCAGGAAAAGCAACATTCGAAGGGTCATTTCGGATCGGCCTCCATGCCCGCTGTGACAAACAGGGTGAGTTGCTGAATGAGGTTGTCGGTGTTACAGGGGGGCGCAAGACTTCCCTGGGGGATCAAAAAAGGCACTCCCGTGCGGCACATGGTATGGCTTACGGCGCCGAGAACAAATTGCAGGCGCCAGAACAGGTCGTTGGCACCCATCTGTGGGAGCGCTTCACCGAGCAGGTCGAGCAGCAGACGAAGGGTGGTTTCTATATGGCGGATGAACAGTCGGCGCACGGTGTCGTCAGTTTCCAGAAAGGCCTTACCGATCAGGGTGATGAAATCCTGCGAGCCGTCATGGCGTTCCCGGTAGTGAAGGGTGGGCTCAATGAAGGCATGCAGAATGTCGTGGACCGCAGGAGGACGCCCCTGCTGCCGGGCGTCGGTACGGACGGCCAGCAGGTGTTGTTCGCGCAGCTGGTTGAGCGGTTCGAGGCGGCGCAGCAGCACCGCTTCGAGCAGTCCTTCTTTCGACCCGAAGTGGTAATGAACCGCTGCCAGATTGGCGGAGGCCTCGTGGGTAATGGTTCGCAGCGATGTGTTGTGGAAACCGCCGTGGGCGAAGTAATGCTCCGCGGTATCGAGGATACGTTGTTTGGTGTCGGCTTGGCTCATGGAATGGTCGCACGGGGATAGAGGATTGTTGAGCAGGAATTAAAACAAACGTTTGAATTGTGCGTCAAGAAAAAAATAAATGTTACCAGGTGTGATCCCGCTTCATCAGGTCCACGAAGATGTCGGCGGGGACGGCACGGCTGAAAATGAAGCCTTGAATTTCCGTGCAGCCCAACCGGCGCAGGAAGGCAAGCTGTTCGCGATTCTCAACCCCTTCGGCAACCACGTTGAGGCCGAGGCTGTGAGCCATGGTGATGATGGATTTGATAATGGCGGCGTTCTTGTTGCCCGAAGAGAGATCCTTGATGAAGGAGCGATCGATCTTGAGGGTGTCGATGGGAAAGGTTTTCAGATAGCTCAGAGACGAATAGCCGGTGCCGAAGTCGTCGATGGCGATGCGCAACCCCATATCCTTGAGCATGTGCAGGGCAGTGGTCGTTTCCTCTTCCTTCTGCATGATGGTGCTCTCGGTAATCTCCAGTTCGAGCAGATGGGAGTCGAGACAGCTGTCCCTGAGGGCCTGCGTTACCGTTTCCGCGATCTGCAGGATGGTCGTATGCCGTCCCGACAGGTTGACGGCAATACGGATCTGGCCGAAACCGGCGTCGAACCAGGCTTTACTCTGCGCGCAGGCCGCACGCAGGACCCACTCGTTGATGGCGAGAATCAGTCCCGAGTCTTCGGCGACCGGGATGAACTCGTCAGGGTAGAGCAGGCCGCGTTCCGGATGCTCCCAGCGTATGAGGGCCTCCCCTCCGACCACCTGTCCGGTCTGGCTGTGCAGCTGGGGTTGGAAATAGAGCTGAAACTCATCGCGCTCCAGCGCCTTGCGCATGTCGCGCTCCAAGGCCAGGCGCTCAAGCGCCGAGGCGTGCATGGACTCCTGAAAAAACTGAAAGTTGTCACGCCCCTGCTCTTTGGCGTGGTACATGGCGGTATCGGCGTTCTTGAGCAGGGTGTCGACATCGTCGCCGTCAAGGGGGAAGAGGCTGATGCCGATGCTGGTGGTGACGTACAGCTCGAAGTCCTCGACTTTCAGCGGCTGGGAGACGGCGGTGATGATGCGCCGGGCGATTTTGGCGACGTCCTTGGCATTGGAGAGATCGGGAAGCAGGATGCAGAATTCGTCTCCCCCCAGACGCGAAATACACGAATCGAGCAAGACGTTGCCGAGAAAGCTGGCCGTGTCGGTCTTGCGCAGGCAGTGGTTCAGGCGCCGGGCCACCTCTTTGAGCAGCAGGTCGCCGATGGCGTGCCCGAAGGTGTCGTTAATGCGTTTGAACCGGTCGAGGTCGAGAAACAGCAGGGCGGCGTAACGCTCGTTGCGACGGGCATGAGAGAGGGCCTGCTCGCAGCGGTCCTTGAAAAGCAGGCGGTTGGCCAACCCTGTCAGGCTGTCGTAAAAGGCCAGGATACGAATCTGTTCCTCGGCCTGTTTGAAGGCGGAGACGTCCTGAATGGTTCCGATGAACGACGAGGGCTTCTTGCCGGGATCGTGGGGGATCTCTCCCTGGCTGAAGATGATACGCTCCTGCCCCTTGGGGAGCTGGGCACGGTAATGGACGCTGAAGGGTTGTTTCCCCTGACCCTGTCGCGCTCCTCGGGATGGACATGATCGAAAAACTCGTCAAAGGAGAACCGCTTTGGAGAATGGCCGAGACCAAGCAGGAGACAGGCTTCCACCGAGCAACGGATTTCTCTGGCATCCCAGTCCAGCTCCCAATACCCGAGGCGGGCAATGCGCTGAGCCGTGGCGAGACGGGCCCTGTTCTCTCCCAGCTCGGCAAAAGCCTGTTTGGCACGGAGAACGTAGCGGAGGCGATGACCCAGGACAATGTCATTGATCGGTTTGGTGATAAAATCGGTCGCTCCGGCGTCGAATGCCTTCTGGATCGATTCGGTATCGTCGAGACCGGTCACCATGAGAATGGGAATTTCACTGCCGTAAGGGATACCGCGGATTTCGCGGCAGGTGGCAAATCCGTCCATGTCAGGCATGATCACATCGAGAAGAATCATGTCCGGTTTGAGCCGGGAGAACAACTCGATGGCTTCCTGGCCGCCTTGGGCCAAGGCCACGTTGAAGCCGGCCTGTTCGATGGCCAGTCGACAAAATTCACGCATGGCCGCGGAAT
>QKGY01000023.1 GCA_003250235.1 Desulfuromonadaceae bacterium | reverse complement strand
GCCGGCTCGAATTCGACATCATAGGCTTTGCAGATTTCATGCTTGACGTCGGCCACCAGCGGATAAGTAATGGCGCCAATGCCGCCGTCATCCACCGGGGTATTGCGCCAGGCAACGTGCGTATACTGGGAATCGATGGAGCAGCCGACCACCTGGACGCCACGGGTCTCGAACTCACCGATCCGGTGACTGAAGGCAATCAGTTCCGTCGGGCAGACAAATGTGAAATCAAGGGGATAGAAAAACAAAACGATATATTTCCCCTTGTAGTCAGACAATTTGAAAGCATCGTTAATAGAACCGTCCGCCATTACGGCAGCGGCTTTGAAATCCGGTGCCGTTTTCCCAACCAGAACACTCATGGGTATTCTCCTCTCGATTTGGTAAATGATGAGTCAGAAATTTTGAGTGTTATTCTATCCTCTGAGAAAAAGCTGTCAAGCTATAGATGACTATTTTGGTCATTTTTTTCGACTGCGCGGATGCGCCTTGTCATAAACGGCCATAAGATGGTCGACACTGACCTGGGTATACTTCTGCGTGGTCGAAAGGGAGGCGTGCCCGAGCAGTTCCTGAATCGCTCTCAGGTCCGCCCCGCTGTCGAGAAGGTGCGTGGCAAAGGAATGCCTGAGGCTGTGCGGCGTGGCATCCCGAAGGATCCCCCCCGCAAGAAGCTGCTTTTTGAGATTACGCTCGATACTGCGCGCCGTCAGCCTTGCGCCAAAGCGGTTCAGGAACAGAGGCTCCTCGCCGCGAACGGTTGCACGGCTGTCCAGATACGCCTCGAGAGCTTCCCTGGCTTTGCGACCGACGGGGACGATACGCTCCTTTCTGCCCTTGCCGACCACCCGCACCAGACCTTCGGACAGATCGACGCTGGCCACGTCGAGCGCCGCCAGCTCGCCGACACGAAGCCCGCAGGAATACAGAGTTTCCAGTATCGCCCTGTCGCGCAGGGATTGACCGGCACCGTGTTCCATAAGAGCGTACGCCTCATCCGCCGACAGGGTCTTGGGTAGGTATTTCTCCTGCCGGGGAGTCGCTACCGCCTCGCCGGGATTGACCGTCACGACTCCTTCGCGAAGCAGGAAGCGGTAAAAGGCTCTCAGCGCCGCAAGCTTGCGCCCGATCGTGCTCTTTCGGTTGGTTTTGTGCAATTGGGCGAGATAACGGCGAAGCACGATCTTATCCACTGCGGCGACCCGCTGCTCCAGAGAAATCTGTTTCTCGTCAAGTCCTGAAAGAAAAGTGAGAAATCCTTTCAAATCCTGAAGATAAGCCCGGGTCGTATGCATCGAGACATTTCGCTCGATACTGAGGTGTCTGGAAAAGCGTTGAATGAGATCCTCCATGCCAACACTCCTTTTCGATCGTTGTTATAATCCTAGCATAGCCACACGTTTGCAGGAACGATTTCCTCGCCGCCCTTTGCCCCGAATGGCCCTAGAGCGTTGACGTATCCGGCAGGCTGATGTCATAATGCTGATTTTCTGGAGGGGTTATGTATGTGATTGTTTTTTTTCTTCTTGCCTTCATCGGCATCATAGCTTTGACCGTGTTTCTCAGCTATGCCATCGCCCTGTACGAAGCTGCCAACCGGGATCCCCTGATCGTAGAAAATCGTTTCGCGCCATCCCACCTCTGGCTCGCCTTGCGTCTGATGACCATGGAAACCTTTTTCCTGTGCATCACCGTAGCCCTTCACCCGCTGGGATGGCTGCCCCCTCGCGAACGTCCAACGGCGAAGGATTCGGCTCCTCCCGTTATCCTGCTGCACGGTTTGTTTCATAACCGGGCCTGCTGGTTGTGGATGAAGTTCCGCCTCCGGTGTAAGGGTTTCAAGAATATCTACACCCTCAATCTTCCGCCATGGAAAAACGTGGAAAGCCTGACTGAGAGGGTCGTAAAAAAAGTGGACGAACTGCGCATTTTCACCGGGGTCGAAAAGGTCTACCTGGTCGGACACTCCATGGGCGGCATCATCGCCCGCAACTACATGCAGATAAGGGGCGGAGCCAACAAGGTGGCCCGCTGTGTTCTATTGGGAAGCCCCAACCACGGCTCCAAACTCGCTCCCTTTGCCCTATCTCCCCTCGGCAGACTGTTGATGCCCGGCTCCCCCTTTCTGACCCGCCTGGCCGAAGCCCCTCTCCCTCAGGAGGTTGCGCTGACCTCCATTTATACGCGGCATGACAACATGGTCCTTCCCCCCGAAAACGCCTGTCTCGAAGGAGCGAAGAACCTGGAGATCGCCGGGATGGGGCATGCATCGCTGCTCTACCATCCGCGGGCGCTGCATGCCATTGTCGCGGCACTCTCAGGAGGCCGGGATGATTGAAATCCAGGTCACCAGTCACCGTCAGGTGGAAATGATCGACATCTCGGCAAAGGTGGAGCAGGCGGTTCGGCAGACCGGCATCACCGACGGGCTCGTCTCCCTGTTCGTCCCCCACACCACGGCCGCCGTGACCATCAACGAGAATGCCGATCCCGATGTGGTCAGAGACATGACCATGGAAATCAACAAGATCGTCCCTTTCAACGATGATTATAGGCACATGGAAGGCAACAGCGCCGCCCATATCAAGAGCACCCTGGTGGGGGCCAGCGAAATGGTGATCCTGGAAGAAGGTCGACTCTGCCTCGGCACCTGGCAGGGCATCTATTTCTGCGAATTCGACGGTCCCCGTCAGCGCCGACTGCTCATCAAAGTGATCCCCGGATGAAAGCCCGGGTCTGCCTGCACGCTGTTCCCTCCTATGATCGTCACCAGATAGAACAGGGCCTTGAAGCGGTTCTGGATCCGCTTGGCGGGATGGCGGCCTATGTCACAGAGGGTCAGCGCGTCCTGATCAAACCCAACATGTTGGCGGGGAAACATCCGGAGAAGGCCGTGACAACCCACCCCGAGGTGGTACGTGCGGTGATCCGTCAGGTGCAGCGCGTCGGCGGGGTAGCGGTCGTGGGAGATTCGCCCGGGATCGGTTCTCCCCTGCAGGTGGCGAAACGCTGCGGCATTCTGGATATCGTCGAGGAGACCGGCGCGGAGTTCGCCCCCTTTTCCGAATCGGAACGGCTCAGGGTTACCGGCAAAACGTTTCAGGAATGGCCGATTGCCCGCGACCTTCTCAAGGCGGACGTCGTCATCAATCTTCCCAAGCTGAAAACCCATCAGATGATGGGGATGACTGGCGCCGTCAAGAACCTCTTCGGCGCCATTATCGGGATGCGCAAACCGGCCCTGCACCTCCAGGCCGGCTCCGACAAGGAGCTTTTCGCGCTGATGCTGCTGGAGCTGGCCGAAGCCATCCCCCCGGCCCTCTCTATCGTCGATGCCGTCACCGCCATGGAGGGAGAAGGCCCCGGCAGCGGCGACCCGTTTCACCTGGGGGCCCTGCTGGCGGGAAACAACGCTCTGGCGGTCGATACGGTGGCGCTTTCCCTGCTCGGGCTATCGGAAAGTCAGGTCTGGACACAACGGGTTGCCCGAAAGACCAATCGGCCATTCAGCCAGCTTGAAGAAATCGACATCTTCGGCGTCCTCCCCGAGCAGCTTCGCCCGGAGCATTTTCGCCCCGCCAAGGTCACCGATATCCATTTCGGCCTCCCCCGTTTTCTGAGGCAGGCCCTCAAAACCTCTCTGTCAGCGCTTCCGGCAGTGGACCATGAACGCTGTCTGCGCTGCGGCCTCTGCGTCAGCCACTGTCCCCCCAAGGCCATGGCCATTGAAAAGAATCGGCTGCACATCGATACCAAGCGGTGTATCGGCTGCTTCTGCTGTCAGGAACTCTGCCCACATGGCGCGCTCCACACCCGCCAGGGGCGGCTTCTGCGCCTGAGCCAGCTTCTCAGGGGAAAAAACCGACCCTAAAGAGAAAACACCTCTTCGGCTCTCTTTTGCCAGCGGGTCCGCAGACGCGTGAGTTCGCGTCCATCCCCTTCCTCGACCAATTGATGGAGAAATTCCGGGGAATCACCCTCGGTCATCACCTTGATCTTCGAGGTGATGCGATCACCATAGGTCGCCGAGGCACGATAGGCAATCTCCAGGGAAGCCGGGCACCAGTCCCGGATGATATCTTCGGGAACCGACTCCAGCGCCCAGTCCGCATAGATGACATTGTTGACATGCCGGTTGATGTCGAGATCCCCCATGCGGACCCGAAAGGGGATCTGCGCTTCGGCGTCATCAAGCTTCGGCAGCGTCGCGAAATCGTCCTCCAGGGCCCTGAGGGCCACAACCGGGTAGTCCGGAAGCGCGTCCTCGAGCCGTACCGACCTGCCGGTCTTCAGACTCACAACCATCCAGGAACTCGTCGCCTTGGCAATCGGTGAGCCATTATCGTCGGCCACCTGGAAGTCCCTTACCGCAAACCTGCCATTGCGTCCCGACGGCCAGGTTTGCACGCGGACCCGCTGTCCTACCGGCGGATAGGACAGGAACTGGACGTGATAGCGGGAAAGGACCCAGGTGAGATCCCGGCGGAACAGATCCGTGACCGAAAGGCCGAGTCGGTCCGCATGTTCTCCGGCAGCGTCCTGCAGATAGTTCAGCAACGTCCGGGGGCTGACCCGGCCATAAAGATCCACCTCGTAGGAGCGGACCTGGAACTCTTTTTCAAACACGTTCATCGGCGTTTCATCCTCCTTTTTCGAGGGCCTGCCCGGCCCTGGCGACGGAAAATCCTCCCGGTGCTCGCCATTATAGGAAGCAAGCTCGCAGAGGGCCATAAAAATATCCCTCCCGATCGGATCTGGACGAATCTTGCCGTATCAACCGCAGACAGACCCCTTTCTGCAGGCTCCGACAAAGATGCGCCACCGTCTCGTGCACCACTGCTGAAAATAATTCCAGGGAGGTTGCTCCCGTGGAAAATTTCTGCGATAGTTACTGCCTAACCTCATCGAACAGGAGCCTCATTGTGGACTGGAAGACTTTTTTCGACCGCCTTGGCATGAACGGAACCCGCTGGCAGTGGCGCATCATGCGCTGGGAGCGACAGCTCAAGGGAATGTCCCAAGGTCAGGTTCATCCGACCGAGGCCTTTTCGCTGACCCGTATCCTCATCGGCGCCAACGTCGTTCTGTTCACCCTGATGGCTCTGCAGGGGATCTCGATGGGGCTGGGAATGCGGGCGATCCTCTCTCCCCCGACCCAGCTGCTGGTCCAGTGGGGGGGCCAGTTCTGGCCCCTGGTCCTCAATCAGCAGGAATGGTGGCGCTGCCTGACCTATGCCTTTACCCACGGTGGCCTGATTCACATCGGCTTCAACATGGTGGTCCTCTTTCAGGTGGGCACCCTGATCGAAGCGGAAATCGGCATGGGGCGCTATTTGATTCTTTACACCCTGACGGCCCTGACGGCGACCTTTGCCGGCTACCTCTGGCATCCCTTCGTCCCCGTTGTTGGCGCATCGGGATCGCTGTTCGGGCTGATCGGGTTTGCCGTGGTCTACTATCATCGGATGGGGGGCTCCCAGAGCGAGTATATCCGCAATTTCATGTTCCGCTGGGCGGTCTTCGCCTTTGTTTTCGGCTTGCTGGTTGGTGCCGACAACGCCGGCCACCTCGGAGGTGCCGCCGGGGGAGCGCTCATCGGTCTGGTTCTTCCCTTCGGGGTCCGAGCCCGCAAAAAACTCGCACCGCTGTTCAACACCCTGGCCCTGGCCTGCGCCGGCGCCATTCTGGTCAGCCTGGTCATGCTGGCGCGTTCTGTCCTGACATCCTGACTTCGGAGCGCTCATGGCCAAGGAAAAACTACCCGTTACCGCCGCAATCCGCGTTTTGCGCCAGCACAAGGTCCCCTTCACGGGCCATCTGTATGCCTACGAGGAAAAGGGAGGCACAGCCGTCTCGGCCCGAGAGCTGGGAGTCTCGGAACACCAGGTGATCAAGACGCTGATCATGGAGGACGACACCGGGGCCCCGCTGGTTGTTCTCATGCATGGCGACATGCAGGTTTCGACCAAGGAACTGGCCCGACATCTCGGTGTCAAGGCCGTCACCCCCTGTATTCCCGATACGGCCAACCGGCACAGCGGGTATCTGGTCGGTGGGACCTCCCCGTTCGGAACACGCAGAACCATGCCGGTTTATGTCGAGAAAACCATTCTGGAGCTTGACAGGATTTACATCAACGGAGGCAAACGAGGCTTTCTGGTCGAGTTGGAACCTCGGTTTCTGCCGGACCTGCTGCAGGCCCAACCGGTTACCGTAGGGATCCGCTGACGACAGCCGGGCGCAGTTTGAACCCTTCCGGGAAGGGAGATCCCCCTATGGACCTTTCCACGCGTTACCAAGAAGCGGCTCAGACGCTGAGCCAGGCCAACACCCTGATTGTCACCGCCGGGGCCGGGATGGGGGTCGATTCGGGCCTGCCCGATTTCCGGGGCGATCACGGTTTCTGGAACGCCTACCCCATGTACGAACGGTTGGGGATCAATTTCATCGGCGCGGCCAACCCGGATCATTTCGAACGCGACCCCGAATTCGGCTGGGGCTTTTACGGCCATCGTACCAACCTCTACCGCCAGACGGTCCCCCACGAAGGGTTTCACCTGCTGCGCGCCTGGGAGAAGCGCTTTTCTCTCGAAACCTTTGTCGTCACCTCCAACGTGGACGGCCAATTTCAGAAGGCCGGTTTTTCGGAAGGCCAGATCGTCGAGGTACACGGCTCCATTCACCACCTTCAATGTCTCACACCCTGCTCGATGGCGATCTGGCCCAACAGGGAGACCCTTTCCGTCGACCTGACCACCATGCGGGCTGAACATCTCCCCCGCTGCCCCGCCTGTGGCGCCGTCGCCCGCCCCAACATCCTCATGTTCGGAGACTACTCCTGGATCAGCCAGCGCACCCATGAACAGGAAGAACGTTTTGACGCGTTCCTTTCCCGGGTTCAGGAGGGAGAGACCGTCGTCATTGAGCTCGGTGCCGGATCGGTCATTCCCACGATCCGCCATCTCAGCGAACGGCTCGGCAGAGCCAAAGGGGTTCGGGTCATCCGCATCAACCCACGCGAATCGCATATCGGCTCTCCGCACATTCCCATTCCTGTCGGCGCCCTGGAAGGACTCAGGGGCATCGCTGCCGCCCTCGACGGGCAAAGCACAAAGTGACCGGGGTGCATACCCCTTTAACGGAGGATTTCATGGCCAGCTCAGCCCTGCTTACCGATCTTTACCAACTCACCATGCTCGCCGGGTACTTTGACGAGGGGATGCATGAGACCGAAGCGACCTTCGACGTTTTTTTCCGTGAGGCCCCCTTCAAAGGGAGCTTTGCCGTGTTTGCCGGACTGGCGCCCGCCCTCGACTATCTCGCCGAGCTGCGGTTCACCGACGAGGATCTGGCGTATCTGCGCGGCCTCGACATCTTCAAACCCGCCTTTCTCGATTATCTGAAAACCTTTCGTTTCAGGGGCACGGTCATCGCCCCGCCGGAAGGGACGATCGTCTTTCCCAACGAACCGTTGCTCACCGTGCAGGCAAGCCTCGCCGAAGCCCAGTTTGTCGAAACCGCCCTGCTCAACCTCATCAACTTTCAAACCCTGGTGGCGACCAAAGCGGCCCGGGTCAGCGTGGCGGCGGGAGACGGCGTGGTTCTGGAATTCGGGCTGCGTCGGGCCCAGGGGCCTGACGGCGGGCTGAGCGTAGCCCGGGCTGCCTATATCGGCGGCGTCCGCAGCACCAGCAACGTGCTGGCCGGCAAGATGTTCGACATCCCGGTGAAGGGCACCCACGCCCACAGCTGGATCATGGCTTTTCCCGATGAGCTGACCGCCTTCAGAGCCTATGCCGATTGTTTCCCGGACAGCTGCATCCTTCTCGTCGACACTTACGACACTCTTGCCAGCGGCCTGCCCAATGCCCTCACTGTGGCCCGAGAACTGCGTGCGAAAGGGTATCAGATGATCGGCGTGCGTCTCGATTCCGGCGACCTCGCCTACTTGAGCAAAGAAGCCCGGCGCCTATTCGACGAGGCCGGATTTCCCGAACTGAAGATCGTCGCTTCCAATGAGCTGGATGAATATGTCATCCATTCCATCCGTGAGGAAGGGGGAGAGATCGATATCTACGGAGTCGGGACCAAGCTGGCCACCTGCGCCGGAGACGGCGGCGGCGCTCTGGGAGGCGTTTACAAACTGGTGCGGCTGGGCGACCAGCCAAAACTGAAGGTCACCAGCGATATCGCCAAAGCGACCCTGCCTGACCGCAAGCATCTCTGGAGGGTTGTCGACAACCGAGGAACCTTCGTGATGGACGTGCTGAGCTGCGAAGGAGAAACCTTGCATGAAGGCGACCAGGTTTTCGACCCGACCAATCCGGCCAGGCACAAGATCATTCCTGCAAACTGCCGGTTTGACACCATTCGGCAGACCGTCATGTCGGAAGGACGGATCGTATCCCGGCATCCGTCTCTACAAGCGATATCGGAGCACTGTGCCAGCCAGCTGCGCTGTCTTCCGGAGGGCTCCCTGAGACTCATCAACCCGCATCGCTATAAAGTCTCCATTAGCAAGCACCTGCTTGCGCTTCGCGAAAGTCTCATGGAGCCCTACAGTCACTAAGCGACGGATAGACATTCAGGGTCAATTCCTTGACAAAGGACGCCGTCCGGTGTCAAAAAATGACGTTTTTCCAGGCAACACCTCTGTCTCAACGCGTAAATACCCGTATTCTTGTCAACAAATAAGCTCCGGATGTGGCACTGTTCCTGCAAACCCGCTCATCAACGGCCTCGCAACGAACAGGCATCAAGACATTTCACATCAAGGAGTTTGCAATGCATCAGGGCAAAACGGATAAGCACGTCTCGATTCTCACGGTGGCAACGGTTCTTGCCATCACCCTGCTGGCCGGCAGCGCCATGGCCATGGACAGTTTTTTTGTCGGTCCCCGCGCCATGGGGATGGCGGGAGCCAATGTCGCGTCCGTCAACGACACCACCGCCCAGTATTACAACCCCGCCGCCTTCGGATTCTTCGGTTGCCGCTCTGCCGATGGAGGACGTATCGTCTGTGACAACAACAATATCGGACGCAAGGACTGGGGGATGGACATCGGTGCCGCTGCCGGTTACCGCCTGCACAACCAATTCGGCAGCTACCTCGACACCCTGGCCGACATCGACTACCAGCAACTCAGCACCACCGGTATTCAGAGCGAATCGGACCTGGTCAATCTGATCAACCTTGTCAGCAGCCTCTCCGGGCTCGATGAGCCCGGCAATGCCATCACCGCCGACGTCAACGGCGGCCTCGGTATCCGCGTCGGTCATTTCGGCGTCGGCGCCCGCGCCTATGCCCAGGCATCCGGCCAGGTGCTGGACATCGACCAGACCAACCTCGGTCTGAGCCTCAATGGAGCTACCCTGGCCACGGATATCAACAACGTGACCATCACCGGCAACGACGGCCAGACGGATTTCTTCACAGCCGATCAGATCGCCCAACTGACAGCCGCAGGCCTGGATGCCACCGCCATTCAGAAACTTGACTACGTCATCCGCCAGGAGAATATCGATCCCGCTCTGGCCCAGAGCGTCGTCGATTCCCTGGAAACCGTCACGACGACCTCTGCGGCGACAGGGGACCTTGCGAACAACACCACCACCGTCCGTCTCGAGGGGTTCGGCGTTCTGGAAGTACCGGTCACCTACGGTTATGCCTTCGGCGAACACTGGTCGATTGGCGGCAACATCAAGTTCATGAAAGGGCGGGTCTATGGGACCCAGGTTCTGGTATTCGATCAGGATTCCGGCGACATTCTGGCCGAGTCCGATGAGAATTACGAAGAGTCCAGCGCCTTCGGCGTGGATCTGGGCATCATGGGGCGTTACCGTTACTTTAACTTCGGCCTTGTCGGCCGCAACCTGAATTCCCCGAAATTCGACGGCCCGACCGTGATTCACCCGGTAACGGGCGTTCAGACCAAGTTTGCCGACGTCACCATCGATCCACAGGTCAGCGCGGGCATTGCCTTCATTCCTTTCGAAACCCTGACCCTGGAAGTCGACATGGACCTGACGGAAAACCAGACCACCCTGACCGACTACAAAACGCAGAATATCGCCGCAGGGCTTGAGTGGGATGCCTTCCGTGTCCTGGCGCTGCGCGCCGGGGTGTACAAGAACCTGTCCAAAGACGATATCGGCGTCGTCTATACCGCCGGCCTGGGTCTCAATCTCTGGGCGGCACGCATTGATAT
>QKGY01000166.1 GCA_003250235.1 Desulfuromonadaceae bacterium | reverse complement strand
AATGCCGTAAATCAGCTTGTGGATGAAGCCGTCCGACGCTCTCAGGGCAACCAGGGGATCGCCGCCGGCATGCTGGGTATTTCCCGGCAGGCCCTCAGCAAGCGACTCAAAAAGAATCCTCTGTAGCCCTTCTAAAAGGGTGCAACCTAGGTTGATTATGCAACCCTGGTTGCAACTTATGTAACATGCTGAAATTACTTATCTCTATCATATGGGTAATTAACTCCTGCAACTTTAGTTGAACCCTCCTGTCTTTTTCCTTTCTGAATAATCCCGTTTAAAAACAAGTTGTTACAGACTTCGGCATTCTCTTTGCTCCTAGTGACATGCACGACCGGTCCGTGATCGGGCCAATGAATGCGGAACATGGGGAGATATGGACTCGAATACGATTTTTCTTTGCGATCTCGGCTCGGATGAAATGCACGCTACCGGTTTCCTTCTGGAGCTGGCGGGGTACAAGGTTTATTCCGTGAGTTGTCTCGAAGAAGCCGTGAACTGGTTGTCCGTTTATTCGGAGCAGGCGCGGTCTTTGGCCATGGTTCTTGTCGTAGGGTCTTGGTCGGTGTTGGAGAAATCGGCTCTGCTCAGAGTTCTTTGTCGTGAACGGAATTCCATGCCTTTACTGGTCTTCGATCCCGCCAAAAAGTTGAAGAAGTTGCTGACATGGAACGAGGGAGGAATGCTCGGCGAGGATCTTCCGGATGTCCCGATGTGGGGGATTGTGAGTCTGGTTCGTGAGGTCATGGGGGCGCGTGCAGGCATTGAGGGATGACGCAGGTCAAAAGGGGGGACAGGTTGTTTAGCATGGTGAGCATTCAACGATTCATGGACCGAAGATTGGTGAAAAGCCTCGGGAAAAAAGGGCTGAAACTGTCGTCTGGTTCGAAATATCCGCGATACCTCCTCACGGCAACCGCCGTCATGAATGCGGCTTTGGCGATACTTCTTATCCGGGCAGGGGTTTTCTCCGGGGCCTTGATGGCCACGCTCATCCTTGCCGGGTGGATTGTCGGAAGTGCGCTTCTGGCCTTCCGTACGGCAGACGATCGGGCCGAATGGGAGGCTGTCGAATCCGGTGTCGGAGAGATCGAGGATGAAACCAGGGATCTCTTCAAGGACTTGGCCGGCAAATTTACGACCCAGTTTGAAAGTATGCGGGCTGAAAATACCCAGGTTCAGGCGATTCTCGATGACGCGATTACCCGTCTTGTCAAAGGCTTTACAGGGTTGGAGGAACAGACGCGCCAACAGCAGAACCTGGCCCTGGACCTAACGGGAAGACATGTGGGCGAAGCGGACGCACCCGGAGGTCATGGAGAAAGCCTGGCAGGCTTTCTGGCGGAAATTGAAACCCTGTTGCAGGGGTTTGTCGTCGCCGCCGAAAAGAATGGCCAGGTTGCCGAAACGCTCATGGCGGAAATGGCGCATACCCATTCCCGTTTTGTTTCTGTGATGACGCAGTTAGGCGAGATTCGCACCATCGCCCGACAGACCAACATGCTGGCGCTCAACGCGGCGATCGAGGCAGCCAGAGCCGGGCAGGCCGGGAAGGGATTTGCGGTAGTGGCTGAAGAGGTGCGCAGTCTTTCCGAGCGCTCCAACCGATTCAGCGATCAGATCGGAGAAGCCGTAAAAGGAATCTCCGAAAGCCTCAGGATAACAGAAGATGCGATGGAAAAAATGGCCGGACAGGATGCCAGCATGGTGGCGGATGCCCGCACGCGGGTTGGGACGCTGATGCAGAAATCCAAGGATTTCGATGCCCAGGTCGACAAATCCGCAGGCCGAATTTCGATTATTGCTGAGAGCGTCACCCAGGAGGTGAGGTCGCTGGTGACCTCTCTTCAGTTCCAGGATATGGCGCATCAGGTATTGGGGCATGTCAACGGACGTATTGAGGTTCTTGAAACGGTGCTGACCGAGTTGTCTCATCTCTCCCTGGCGCAGGACGGGGATGGTGCTGCAGGGAGTCGCGTCGACTCGTGCTGTGATCGCCTGCTGGCATTTAAAAACGTCCTGAGCGAAGCCCTGAGAGTGGTCGAAAAGACACATCATAATCCGGTTTCGCAAAAGAACCTGGACGAAGGCTCGATCGAACTATTTTAAAACGTCTGATTCAGGCGGTGCGTACGTGAATAAGGAGACCATCATGAAGAAAATTCTTGCGGCAGATGACTCGCGAACCATTTTGCAAATGGTCGCATTTACTCTCAAAGGAGCGGGGTACGAGGTCGTGGAAGCCTCAGACGGAAAGGCGGCCCTGGCTCAGGCAAAAGCACAGGGGGTTGATCTTGTCATCACCGATTTGAACATGCCTGAAATCGACGGGATTTCCCTGACGAAGCAGCTCAGAGCGCTACCTGCCTATCGTTTTACGCCGATCCTTATGCTTACAACCGAGGCCGGAGAAAATTTCAGGGATCGTGGAAAAGCCGCAGGGGCTACCGGCTGGCTGGTAAAGCCCTTCGATCCGGCGCGTCTGCTGGGCGTTGTCAAAAAGCTGATCGGATAAACATCTTGTCTTCAGGAGGACTTATGGAAGACCGGGTAGCGTATGACTTGACGACACGGGAGGACGGAGCGACGGTTTTGTCCTTTCGGGGGACCTTGACCATTCTGGAGGCGGGTGCGTTGAAGCAGATTCTTCAATCCGCCCTGGAAAAGAGCTCCCAACTGGTGGTCGACTGCTCTGATGTGAAAAAAATGGATTTTTCCTGGCTTCAGCTGCTCTGCTCCGCCCATCGCAGTGCCTGCGGGGCAGGGAAGAGCTTTGCCTTGATCGAGCCTTTGCCGGAGGCTTTTCACGTACTCAAATTAGAGGCCGGATTCGACAGACATTGCAGTTGTCCGATGAGTGACAGCCCTCATAACTGCATCTGGGTAGGGAGTGACCATGACTAGCAATGACGGAGGGTCCATGATCGAAAGTCAGCGGGCATCTTTCAGGGAAGAGGCGAACGAGCTTCTTGTCGAATTGGAAGCGTCTCTTCTGGAACT
>QKGY01000362.1 GCA_003250235.1 Desulfuromonadaceae bacterium | reverse complement strand
GTGGACGAAATTCTCAACGCTTTGCTGTTTATGCTGATCGGCATGGAAATGTTGATCATGCCCTTCACGCCCGTTTTGCTCATGGCTGGCCTGTTGACCATCCTCATCACCCTGTTCGCCCGCTGGGCAAGCGTTGGGGGGACCGTCCTGATCATGGGCAGCTTCAGAAAATTCAGCCCCGGGGTGATCAAAATTCTCACCTGGGGAGGGTTGCGAGGAGGGATCTCGGTGGCTCTCGCCCTGTCCCTGCCGGCGGTGCCCGAGCGAAACACCATTGTGATCGTTACTTATATCATTGTGATATTTTCCATCCTCATCCAGGGAGTTACACTGGGAAGACTGACTTCGAGGATTTATCCGAAGGGTCAAAATAAGCCCTACGAGACCTGGCCCTGAAATTTTTGGGATACGATTCCGGAAAAATCGGGGTTGTTACCACCAATAGAAAAATCCGGGAACCCTGGACTGGTTCGAAAAGAAAGACATCGATTCCATGACCCCTTTGCCCAAAGCACAGAAACGTATCGGGATCGCCGCCGATCACGGCGGTTATGACCTGAAAGAATATCTTACCCGCATGCTGCGCGAAGCCGGCTACGACGTCGTTCCGTTTGGCGACGATCGGCCGCGACCGGAGGATGATTATCCGGATTTCGTGGTACCGCTGGCCCGTGCCGTAGCCCATGGCGAAGTGGACCGCGGTGTGGCCATCTGTGGCAGTGGCGTCGGCGCTTCCGTCGTCGCCAACAAAGTTCCGGAGGTGCGGGCAGGGCTGATTCATGAAACTTTTTCCGCGCATCAGGGTGTCGAGGACGACGACCTGAACATGATCTGTCTGGGGGGATTGGTCGTCGGTCCGGCGCTGGCCTGGGAGCTGGTCAAAACTTTTCTCGCAGCACGCTTCAGCGGCGCTGAACGGCATCGGCGGCGGCTGAACAAGGTGGCGGAGCTGGAAAAAAGATGAATCTTGCACCTGATTGGCGCAGCGGGGCTGACGGCCATGGCCGGCGTTGACTCTTACCGGCCATCTGATAACGTTTAATGGCCCTAAAAGCGCGGGAGGTCCCATGAATTTCACTGATTTCGATCCTCTTAAAGGCGAGCGGTTGCAGGTACTGGCGGCGGACGGCACGGTCGACCGGCAATTGCTGCCGACTTTGGATGAAAAAACCCTGCGCCTGATTTTCCGACGCATGCTGGCGGCACGCCTGACGGACCGCTATTGCATGGCTCTGCAGCGCGAAGGACGGATGGGGACCTACGCCCCGGTGGAGGGACAGGAAGCCTGTCAGGTCGGCAGCGTTCTCGCCCTGACCGAAACCGACTGGATCGTCCCCTCCTTCCGGGAGCTGGCCGTCACGCTGAGTCGCGGCGTCCCCCTCGAAACAACCCTCCTTTACTGGATGGGGAACGAAGCCGGGAGCCGCATCTCCCGCTCCTTCAGGGTCCTGCCGGTGTCGATCCCGGTCGGCTCTCATCCGCTTCATGCCGCCGGCATGGCCATGGCCATCAGTTATCGAAAGCTCTCCGAAGCGGTGATCTGCTATTTTGGCGACGGCGCCACCAGCGAGGGGGATTTTCACGAGGCCATGACCTTTGCCGGCGTGCGGCGGGCGCCGGTGATCTTTTTTTGTCAGAACAATGCCTGGGCCATCTCGGTTCCCCGTAAAAGCCAGTGCGCCGCCGAATCCCTGGCCGCCAAAGGGGTCGGCTACGGCATGCCGGCCATTCAGATCGACGGCAACGATCCCTTTGCCGCTTATCTTGCGACTGAGGCGGCCTTGACGCGAGCCCGGTCCGGGGAGGGACCGACCTTCATCGAGGCGGTGACCTATCGCCTTGGCCCCCACACCACTTCGGACGATCCTGCTCGCTATCGAGACCGGGAAGAAGTGGAAAAGATGCGTGCGCTTGAGCCGCTGGTTCGTTACCGACGATTTCTTGCCGAGCGTTCCTTGTGGGATGAGGCCTGGGAGCGGGAGTTGACCGGCGAGTTGGAAAAGTGGATCGAGCAGGAGATCCAAAAAGCCGAAGGGAACCCTGCTCCCGGCCCGGCCGACGGTTTCGATTATATGTTTGCCGAACTCCCCCCCTATCTGGTCACCCAGAAGCGGGAGCTTCTCGCAATCCTTGAAGAGGAGCAATGAGATGGCCCTGAACCTGGTGGAGGCCATCAATCTGGCCCTGAAGGAAGAAATGGCGCGGGATGACAATGTCGTTCTGCTCGGCGAAGACGTCGGTCGGGAGGGTGGAGTGTTCCGGGTCACCGAGGGTCTGCAGCAGGCGTTCGGCGCGGCCCGCGTCATCGACACGCCTTTGGCCGAGTCAGGGATCGTCGGTTGTGCCTTCGGCATGGCCCTGATGGGCCTCAAGCCGGTGGCCGAACTGCCATTCATGGGGTTCCTCTATCCCGCTTTCGACCAGATCATCTCCCATATCGGCCGTATCCGCAACCGCACGCGCGGCGAATACACCGCGCCCCTGGTCATCCGCATGCCCTACGGCGGCGGCATCCACGCCCCGGAGCATCACTCCGAAAGTACCGAGGCGATCCTGGTCCACACGCCGGGGATCAAGGTAGTCGTTCCGGCCACTCCCGCCGATGCCCACGGCCTGCTCAAAAGCGCCATCCGCGATCCCGATCCGGTGCTTTTTCTGGAGCCCAAACGCATCTACCGGGCCGTTAAAGAAGAGGTCGAGA